>JAVCDD010000142.1 GCA_030765125.1 Candidatus Hatepunaea meridiana | reverse complement strand
GCTAGTGATGCAGCTGAAGGTGACTATTTTGGTTGTTCAGTTACTATTAGTGGCGACTATGCTGTTGTCGGTGCTTATGGTGATGATGATGGAGCAGGTTCTGCATATATCTTTGTTCGTGATGGTGCAAACTGGACAGAGCAGGCTAAACTGACTGCAGATGATGCAGAAACAGGTGACCGTTTTGGTTATTCAGTTTTCATCAACGGTGATTATGCTGTTGTCGGTGCTCATGGTGATGGCTATAAAACCGGTTCCGCTTACATCTTTGTTCGTGATGGTGCTGACTGGACAGAGCAGGCTAAACTGACAGCAGATGATGGAGCGGTACATGATCGGTTTGGTTCTTCAGTTTCCTTCAGCGGTGACTATGCTGTTGTCGGCGCTGATCGTGATGATGATGGCGGATCGTCTTCAGGTTCAGCCTACATTTATTATCTTGCAGAGAACAATATCGAATTGAGCGGAGATATGGCTGATAATCCTGTTGATTTTGGTATTGTATCAGCGTATCCTAACCCATTCAACAGCGCAATCAGTATCGGTTTCAATCTAAAAAGCGCACATGAAGTTGTATTACAAGCGCTTGATATACAGGGTCGTGTAATAGCTGAAATATATCAGGGCTATTATCAGGCAGGACAACATCAAATAACCTGGAATACACAATCCTTCCAATCAGGACTGTATTTCATTCGTCTGAAAGCATCCAACCAAGTATTCACACAGAAAGTGATGTTAATCAGGTAATACTGTGAGGAGTGTCTAATACCTACGGAACCTTAACAATGGAGTCAATAATGAGAACTTACAAAACAAATTCAATTAGAAGTACATATAGTGCGCTGATGATTTTAATTACTATTTTTTTGTTAAACATCGGCACTGCATTCGCTCAATCGGAAACGAAGATTACGGCTGATGATGCAGCGGCATTTGACTATTTTGGTGAATCAGTTTCCATCAGCGGTGAATATGCTGTTGTCGGTGCACGGGGTGATGATGATGGCGGATCGGCTTCAGGTTCAGCATATATCTTTGTTCGTGATGGTGCAGACTGGACAGAGCAGGCTAAACTGACTGCTGATGATGCAGCGGAAGGCGACGGATTTGGTCATTCAGTTTCCATCAGCGGCGGCTATGCTGTTGTCGGTGCTAAAGGTGATGATGATGTGGGTGATAGCCTCGCTCGTGGTGACGTGATTCTGCTTGTGTAGGACAACCAAGTAGGTCGCAGCTAGGGTATCACAGGCTTTCTTTGCCATATTCTTATGCCAGAAATAATCTTAAAGGTATAAATCATGCCTCTCTTACTGGCTATCGATTGAAACTGCGTGAAGCAGATTGACAAACGGTGAATAGTGTTATAACTTGAGATATCACTCCTTACCACATTTTTGAACTGCATCTACTAAATTCACATCTCACTGTCTAAGCAAATCTTTAAAAGGGGATTGAAATGCGTCATTCATTTATCTTTTTCGTAGTTATGGTGCTTGTATTGGATGCTTTTAGCGCAAACGCCCAGGAATCCGCTTGTGGTACCAGTCACCTGTTGTTGGTAAGCGATGTAAACCGCATTTACGCAGATAATGGTCTGACAATAGCAAACCTGTTAGCGGTTCTCAAGGACGCCGATAACCAGATTCTTCCTAATCGCGAGATTATCTTCACTTCCACGCATGGCGTGGTCTCCTCACCCGCGATCACCGACTCGCTTGGTATAGCACGTTCAGTCTTTATTGATACCGGCATGCCATCGAAGAATGCAGACGGGGACATCGTTCCGGCTGTTATTACAGCAAAGTACAATCCGATGTCCTTAACATCGATGGTTGAGATCTCAATATTGGAAAGAAATCCAGTAGATCGGATAACACTCCGAGCGTTTTGGGGTCCTATGACTGTTGGTTATCCAGATTCGACAATAGTCCGTGCAACGTGCTTCCTATCAAATGACGATTACGCGCCGCGAGGGCAGTTTGTCTTCTTTGAGGCAAATCCCGGTCGTTTCCTCTATGAAGTAGTGATAGTCTCTGGAAGTTTCGGGCAGGCTGAGAACTGGTATTTTCCTAAATCTAACACTGGAACAACTTACCTGAGAGCATATGTGATAAATGACGATTCTTCGATGATTTTCAGTAATGAGGTCGAGATTAATCTGGGCTCGACCAAACAGAAATAGTTGTGATCGCTGAGATAGTAACAATCAGGTTTTACTTCTAACAATATTGTGATTGCTATAGCGAACTCGCTGATGACTTCACCAGTGACAACGTACCGGACGATGCACAGTGGGAAACGATTATCATCTGGGACTTCGAGGTCAACACCGACCAGGCAGATGATGAATTTGGTGGTTCAGTTTCCATCAAAGGTGATTATGCTGTTGTCGGTGCTTCTCGTGATGATGATGACGGTGAGGATTCCGGTTCAGCTTACATTTACAACTTGGGAGAGAACAACATCGAATGGAGCGGAGATATTCCTGTTGAATTTGGAATTGTATCAGCGTATCCTAACCCATTCAACAGCGCAATCCGTATCGGTTTCAATCTAAAAAGCGCACAGGAAGTTGTATTACAAGCGCTTGATATACAGGGTCGTGTAATAGCTGATATAAATCAGGGCTATTATCAGGCAGGACAACACCAGGTGAGTTGGGATGCACAATCCTTCCAATCAGGACTGTATTTCATACGCCTGAAAGCATCCGACCAGGTATTCACTCAGAAGGTGATGCTAATCAGGTGATCTGTGAGGAGTGTCAGAAGATATTTTCATACCTACGGGACCTTAACAATGGAGTCAATAATGAGAACTTACAAAACAAAATCGATTAGAAGTACATTCAGCGCGCTGATGATTTTAATTGCTATTTTATTGTTTAGCATCAGCGCTGCAATCGCTCAATCGGAAACGAAGATAACGGCTGATGATGCAGCGGCAAATGACGTTTTTAGTTTTACAGTTTCCATCAGCGGTGACTATGCTGTTGTCGGCGCTCAGAATGATGATGATGACGGAGAGGATGCAGGTTCTGCGTATATCTTTTTTCGTGATGGCGCGGACTGGACTCAGCAGGCTAAACTGACTGCGGGTGATGCAGCGGAAGGTGACAAATTTGGTATTTCAGTTTCCATAAATGGTGACTATGTTGTCATCGGCGCTTATCATGATGATGATGAAGGTTCCGCTTACATCTTTGTACGTGAAGGAGCTGATTGGAATCAGCAGGTTAAACTGAAAGCGGATGATGCGGTGGAAGGCGATGGATTTGGTCGTTCAGTTTCCATCAACGGTGACTATGCAGTTGTCGGCGCCGAATGTGATGATGATGGCGGAGAGTGGTCAGGTTCCGCATATATCTTTGTTCGTGATGGCGCAGACTGGACTCAGCAGGCTAAACTGACTGCTGATGATGCGGCAGCGTATGATCATTTTGGTTTTTCAGTTTCCATCAGCGGTGACTATGCTATTGTAGGCGCTTGTGGTCATGGTTCAGCATATATCTTTGTTCGTGACGGCGCTGACTGGACTCAACAGGTAAAACTGACTGCAGATGATGCATCAGGTGGCAGTTTTGGTCTTTCAGTTTCCATCAGCGGTGACTATGCTGTTGTCGGTGCTTTTTGTCATGGTTCAGCATATATCTTTGTTCGTGATGGCGCAGATTGGACTCAGCAGGCTAAACTGACTGCAGATGATGCAGCGGAATGGGATATGTTTGGTCATTCAGTTTCCATCAGCGGTGACTATGCTGTTGTCGGTGCTTTTTGTGATGATGATGGCGGAGAGTGGTCAGGTTCCGCATATATCTTTGTTCGTGATGGCGCAGACTGGACAGAGCATGCTAAACTGACTGCTGATGATGCAGCGGAAGCTGACTGGTTCGGTTATTCAGTTTCCATCAGCGGCGACTATGCTGTTATCGGCGCTCCTATGGATGACGATGGCGGAGAGTCTTCAGGTTCCGCTTACATTTACAACCTGGGAGAGAACAACATCAAATGACGCGGAGATATTCCTGCTGATTTTGGTATTGTTTCGGCTTATCCTAACCCGTTCAACAGCACAATCCGTGTCGGTTTCAATCTAAAAAGCGCACATGAAGTTGTATTACAAGCGCTTGATATACAGGGTCGTGTAATAGCTGACATATATCAGGGCTATTATCAGGCAGGACAACATCAAATAACCTGGGATGCACAATCCTTCCAATCAGGACTGTATTTCATCAAGCTGCAATCCGGAGATAATACTTCGTTGAAGAAGGTTATTATGATTGAGTAGTAATAATTACTTTACTGACAAACAACCCCGACATTCAAGCAGTGTCGGGGTTTCCTCTGCTCAAAATAAGTTTCGTAGCCCGGCTTACCCATAAGCCGGGTTTATCTTGAATAGAAAGCAAGCCATGCCACCTACCCTATCCATTTGCATGTAGTTGTGTACTGCTGTTAACTTTGTCTTGCATACCTTCGTATTTTTGTTTAGCTTCTGCTATCGGGTATATTTTTCTTTGGGCTTTGGGCTTTAGGCTTTAGGCTTTAGGCTTTTGGCAATAGGCTTTAAACCCAAAACCTAAAGCCAAAAGCCTTTTTTACACCATTTTCTTACTACACAAGGTGACTAACACAAACAAATTCAGACGACGTTTACTCGGACCGCCGATCCTGTCGGACGGGGCTATGGGTACTGAGCTTTATGCTCGCGGTATCTATGTTAATCGTTGCTTCGATGAGCTGAATCTCTCGCAGATGGATATCGTTGCGCGTGTGCATAACGATTACCTGCGCGCCGGATCAGAGATCATTGAAACCAACACATTCGGCGCTAATCGTTATAAACTTGCGCCTTTTGGATTCGGTGATAAGGTTGAGCGGATCAATGAACTGGGTGCGGTGATCGCTGCTCATTCGATTACGAAGTGCGGCGTTAAAGCCTTTGTTGCCGGCGCTATAGGACCGTTAGGACAACGGCTGGCTCCACTCGGCGCTATTCGGATTAAAGAAGCTCGCGAAGCATTCGAGGAACAAACTCGCGGACTTGTCAGCGGTGGAGTGGATTTGATTATTGTTGAAACGATGATTGATATAGTTGAACTTAGGATCGCCGTTGAATCCGTCAGAGAAGTAACCGATCTGCCTCTTATAGCTCAATTTACATTAAGAGACTGGAATGAAACCGTTTACGGAGCTACGCTGGAGCGTGTGGTTGTTGAACTTTCAGACTGCGATATTGATGTAATCGGGATAAACTGTTCAATCGGTCCCAGTAAACTGCTCGAAGCCACAAGCCGTTTGAAAGAGCTAACCGATAAACCTATCTCCGTTCAACCAAACGCCGGTGAACTCGAATGGATCGAAGGCAGGTTAATCTGCAAAACTACACCGGAATACTTCGCCGAATATGCCAAGCGTATGGCGTTATCGGGGATAAAGATTATCGGCGGCTGCTGCGGCACGACACCGGCGCATATCGAGGCTATGAACGCTGCTCTGAGAGCGGTCAGACCTGATCTGTCAAAGGTTAAGCCGGTTGTGCAGGTTCGTGAAGCTGCTAAAGCCATCCAGGTAAAGGAACCGCCTCCTTACCGTCAGCTTTCAAATATGGCAGCGGCGTTAGAGGATAAGGAATTTATTTATTGTGTTGAGATTAATCCGCCGCGCAGCCCGGCGGTCAAGAAGGTAATAGAAAAAGCGCGTGAACTGAAGAAGAATGGTGTATCGCTGATAAATATTCCCGATGGACCGCGCGCTTCAGCACGTTTGTCGGCAATGGTTTTAGCGCGGTTACTAAAAGAGAACGCCGGTATTGAGCCGATCCTGCACTATACCTGCCGCGATCGAAATATCCTGGGGATGCAGTCGGATTTGCTCGGCGCTGAAGCGCTTGGTATAGATAACATCCTCTGTGTAACCGGTGATCCGCCTAAGTTGGGGGATTATCCTATGGCAACGGCAGTATTTGACGTGGACGCTATCGGCTTGCTGCGCATTGCGGATAATCTTAACCATAGCCTCGATCTGGCTGGAAACCCGATACCACGCGGCACGTCATTTCACCTCGGCTGCGGTATTAATCCGGGAGCTATTGACGTCGAGCTTGAAATTGAACGTCTGCATCGTAAACTCGAAAACGGCGCTCGATTTGTCATGACTCAACCAGTGTTTGACGATGAGCTGTTTTTCGAATTTCTTAACCGTATTAATATGCCAAAAGTTCCATTCCTGGTCGGAATACTGCCATTAGCTTCCTATCGAAACGCTGAATTTTTTCATAACGAGGTTCCGGGAATGCAGGTTCCGGATGATATACGCGAGCGTTTGCGAGGGATAGATGATCGGGATGAGGCGGCAGAGATTGGTCTGGAGATTGCGACGGAAGCTTTGATCCGCACAGCACCACGCGCGGCAGGGGCTTATATAATGCCGCCTTTTGGTCGAATTGACCTGGCTTTGGAAGTAATAGAGAGGTTTCGCAGTAGACGCGACACTCCTGTCGCGTAGTTTTTTATCCGCTGATTACGCAGATTACGCAGATTTTTTTTATCGAGGATTATTAATTGTCCAGAACCAAATCAGAAGATAGTTCCGTTCGCAATGAACTAAGTACTCTGTTATCCGAACGAATATTGATCGTTGATGGAGCGACTGGGACGGCGCTTGATAGACTGAATCCGTCGGAGGAGGATTATGGCGGGCAGAATCTGATTGGTTGTAATGAAGCGCTTAATCTATACGCTCCGCATCTTGTCGATAAGATACATCAATCCTATATCGAAGTTGGCGCTGATCTTATTAAGACTAACAGCTTCAATGGTTCGCGTATAGTTCTGGAGGAATATGGTTTAGCTCGTCGTACTCCTGAGATAGCAAGGCTTGCAGCGGAAATTGCGAAGAAATCAATTGATAAATATGCACAAGGACGACATGTTTATATATTAGGTTCAATGGGTCCGGGTACGAAATCAATTACTGTAACGGGTGGTGTAACTTTTAATGAGATTGTTGATGTTTATAAGGAATATGCTTCGGGATTGTTAGAGGGTGGCGTCGATTTATTGTTACTGGAAACGGTTCAGGATACTTTAAATTTAAAAGCAGCATTGATAGGCGTTGGGTTAGCTCAGAAGGAACTTGACCGGGACGCTCCGGTTGCGGTTTCCGTTACGATTGAAAAGGGTGGGACGATGTTAGCCGGACAGAACATCGAAGCGCTCTATCATACGCTATCCGGGTTTAACCTATTCTCACTGGGATTGAATTGCGCTACCGGACCGGCGAGGATGACCGATCATTTGCGAACGTTGGCGAGGTTGTCCCGTTTTTCGGTATCTCTTTGGCCCAATGCAGGTATGCCTGACGAGGATGGAATTTACAGCGAAAGCCCGCAAGCCTTCGGGGATATAATCGGACGTTTTGCGCGTGAAGGTTATCTGAATCTCACCGGTGGCTGCTGTGGTACGACCCCGGAACACATCCGTCACATTCGCAACGCCGTAGTAGGTGTACAACCGCGGCGTCTTGTTGGTAATGGTCATTTCCCTGCACTGGCAGGCGCGGAGGCTATGGTCGTTGAGACGGACAACCGTCCCGTATTCGTTGGTGAGCGAACCAATACTATCGGCAGCAGGAAGTTCAAGCGTCTCATCGCCTGGGAAAAGTGGAATGAAGCCGCTGAGATCGGCAGGATGCAGGTGCGCAAGGGTGCGATGGTTATTGATCTTTGTACCGCCGATCCTGACAGGGACGAAGTCTCCGATTACATCAATGTTCTAAGACCGTTGTTGCGCAAGGTGCGGGTGCCGGTTATGCTGGATACCACCGATCCGGAAGTTGTAGAAGCAGCCTTCAAATCCATTGGTGGAAAACCGGCAGTCAATTCGGTTAATCTGGAAGATGGCGGTGCAAGATTAAGGAAGATAGCAGCGCTTGCAAAGGAGTATGGCGCATCCTTGATTTGTGGATTGATCGACGATGACCCAGAAGCAGGTATGGCGGTTACACTGGAACGTAAGTTGGAGATTGCTGCAAAGATATACCGGATTCTTAAAGGTGAGTTTTCCATTCCTGATCAGGATATTGTTCTTGATCCGCTTGTTTTCCCTGCCGGTACAGGCGATTCGAATTACTTTGGCGCAGGGCGATTCACTATCGAAGCAATTACCAGAATTAAGGAACTTTACCCGGATTGTATAACGATACTTGGCATATCGAATGTGTCTTTTGGTTTGCCAATCGCCGGTCGTGAAGTGGTCAATTCGGTATTCCTCTATGAATGTTCCAAAGCCGGTCTCGATATGGCGATTGTCAATACTCAACGATTGAAACGGTATCCATCTATTTCCGATGAAGAAATTAAGTTGGCGGAGGATATTCTTTTCAAGGGTGATCCCGAAGCCATAACAGCATTTACGCAGCATTTCAGAGAGGTCAAGGTTGATATCGATGAGGATGAATGGAAAAGCCTTCCCCCTGCAGAGCGGATTTCACGTGCAATAATCGAAGCCAGACGCACCGGTTTAAAAGAGAACCTCGATTCGCTGTTGAAGGAATCAACATCGCTTGAAATCATCAACGGTCCTTTAATGCGGGGAATGGCAGAAGTGGGCAGGTTATTTTCAGACAATCGTCTAATCGTAGCTGAAGTACTTGAATCCGCCGAAGTAATGAAAATTGCCATAGATCATCTCAAGTCCAGTAGGTCGGACACTCCTGTCCGACAACCAACGAGTCAGACAAGAGTGTCTGACCTACCCAGTGTCAGTAGGTTGGACACTCCTGTCCGACAACCAACGAGTCAGACAAGAATGTCTGACCTACCCGGTGTCAGTAGGTTGGACACTCCTGTCCGACAACCAACGAGTCAGACAAGAGTGTCTGACCTACCCGGTGTCGGTGAATTGGACACTCCTACCCGACTCGATTCCAAAGCCAAAATGCTCCTCGCTACCGTTAAAGGCGACGTCCACGACATCGGCAAGAACCTCGTCGATATGATAATGTCCAACAACGGTTTTGAGGTCGTTAATCTGGGCATTAAAGTTACACCGGAAGCGATTATCGAAGCAGTCAGGGAGCATAATCCTGATATAATTGGCTTGTCGGGACTGCTAGTTCGCAGCGCTCAGCAGATGGTTCATACTGCATCCGATTTGTCAGCAGCGGGGATTGATATTCCGCTGATTGTCGGCGGCGCGGCGCTTACGAAGAAATTTACGTTGACAAAGATTGCTCCGGCTTATAAGGGAAGCACCATCTGCTGTCAGGGCGCCGTCCCTGACAGCAACGCTGGGGTCTCTGCTGTCAACCACAGCGGATTGACAGCGGATGTAAGTACAATGGTGTTTTATGCCTCTGATGCTATGGATGGTTTGGCAATCGCAAATAAAATTTCAGATCCGGATAAATTTCCCCAGTTAGTCGAGAAATGGGAAGCGATGAGGATTGAAATTGAAGAGAAAGGGCGTATCTCAAAGAAGCATAAGCCGTCTCCGATCATCACTGGAAAGCAACTAACCTGGACGAAGATTAAAGTTCCTGAACCTCCTCATTTCGATGAACATATACTCTATCTATCAAACGATGAGGCTTTCGATTATATCAATCCACAGATGCTGTACGGCAAGCATCTCGGCATTAAGGGACCTGTTATTAAATTACAGGCAGCAGGTGATGCGAAGTTAGCCAAGTTACAGAAACAGGTAATGGATGTGTTTAATGAGACAAAAAGCGAGGGTATTCTTGCGCCGGATGCAATTTACCGATGGTTCAAAGCCTGGCCCGAAGGTGAGCATATCTGCGTACAACATCCTGATATAGGTGAGGTTGAAAGATTTTACTTCCCACCCCGGAAATCGGGGGATAGATTGTCGGCGGCAGATTGGCTGAGACCTTTGGAGCATGGGGGAGATTCTGTCGCTCTTTTTGTAACTACGTCAGGTGAAGACGTTGCATTAAAAGCCACTCAGATGCGTGATGAAGGACGATTGCTCGATTCGCACATCCTGCAGTCAATGGCACTTGTGGTAGCTGAAGCCACCGCAGAGTGGCTGCACGAATTATTACGTGGTGAGTGGAATCTTGACGACCCGCCGAATCTGACGTTTGACGATCTGTTTAAGGCTCGTTATAAAGGCGCACGTCTTTCATTTGGTTATCCAGCCTGCCCGAGAATTGAAGACCAGGCGGGATTATTCCGATTGCTTAAGCCAGAACAGATTGGCGTTACTTTGACCGAAGGTCTTATGATGCATCCGGAAGCGTCGGTATCGGCGGTGGTTTTTCATAGCTCAGAGTTTTAATGTTTAGAGTCCAGCCTTCAGGCTGTTTTCCCTTCCCGAACTGTCGGAGTGAACTCTAAGCTCAAAACAGCCTGAAGGCTGGACTCTAAACTGAAAACAACCTGAAGGTTGAACTCTGAACTCTTTCTAATAAATGGCAATCTAAATCGCAGTTTTTTCATTTTAAGTGTACGAATCCTTGATTCGTAAAATATTTAGACGTATCATAACAGTTCAAAGCCAAATACCGGATAATATCATTCTAAGTTAAGCTCGCCACTGATTGATGACGTTATCCACAGTTAAGCATTTACCAGCCTTAAATGGGCATAATTAATAACCCCGCTTCCTGAGTTGCTTGAACGAACTGCATCTGATTTTTGAACCATTTACAGGACTAAAACAATTCAACCAAACCTGGAGGATAGTCAGATGATGAAATCTGATTTATTAGTAGTCTCAATTCTCGTTGTTTTTCTAAGCAGCATCACCGTGCAAGCCGGACCGATTGAAAATAATTTGGAGATCGGATTTAGTGGCGGAGCTGTAATGGGATTAATGGAATCGGAAACGGGTGATTTTGGACCCGCTGGTTTCATATTTATGCAAACACCTTTTTCTAAACATTTTAGAGCAGATTTCGGGTTAGGAATGGGGGAGCTTAGCGATAGTAGCTATACAACAAACATTGTTTCATTTCGAGAACGGTTCTTATACTATCCACTGTTAAACTCTCGCATTTCCCCGTATGTTAACTTCGGAATTGGTGGTGTATATTATACTATCAAAGACATGCCACCAAATAACAATGTATCTCTCGAAGAAAAGAACTTCGCTCCCTTTGCAACAACGGGAATAGGGGTTTCTTTCCAAGCCAAGAGATCGTTGTCTTTCGACTTAAGCGGTGGTTATAATTATTCATTTACAAATGATCTGAATGCGATTGGTGATAAATACAATGACAGCTATATTGAAGTTCTGGCTGGAATCAAATTTGTAATTGATATGAAAAGCAAGGAACCTGCAATTGTGCAAAAAATTAAGGAACCTGTAATTGAACCGGTTAACGTGGATATTGACAGTGATGGATTGACCAATACAAAGGAAAAAAGCATTGGCACCGATGAGAATAATCCGGATACCGATGGAGATGGATTAAGCGATGGGAAAGAAGTTAATACTCATAAAACCGATCCTCTTAAAGCTGACAGCGATTCGGACGGATTATTAGATAAAGAAGAATTAGAAAACTATAAAACCAATCCTCTTAAAGCGGACAGCGACGATGATGGTTTAAGTGATTCAGAGGAAATCATTAAATACAAGACAAATCCACTTATTGTTGATACGGACGGCGGCAGCGTAGACGATTTTAAAGAAGTAGAAAGGGGCTCCGATCCGTTGAACAAAGATGACGATATTATCAAGGAGGAGGTGTACGAAATTGCTAAAGACAAAAAGGTCACATTGGAGGGTATTGTATTTAATTCGGGGAGTGCAAAAATTATCCCGACATCTATGAAAACTCTCGAAAAAACTTTAAGTACACTTAAGGCGTTCTCCAAAATAAAAATTGAAATCCAAGGGTATTCCGACAACACCGGTAAATACGACAAGAATGTGGTATTATCACAAAAACGCGCTGATTCAGTTAGAGACTGGTTAATTAACAAGGGAATCGATGCATGCAGGCTTACAGCAAAGGGGTTTGGTCCTGAAAATCCTGTTACTTCAAACGAAACTCAGGATGGACGCAAGAAAAACAGAAGAATCGAGTTCATTAGGGTAGATTAGATTAATACCCGTTTACTGAAAGGAAACCCTTCTATCGCACTATAGAAGGGTTTCTTTGCGTAGGTGTAGTAGCGAAAGCGTCCCCGCTTTGTGAAGTAGCAAAGGTGTCCCTGCCTTCGAAAGAACGCAACCACGGATGCTTACGGTACTACCTATACAAAACAATAAATCCAGTAGGTCAGACACTCTTGTCTGACTCATTAAAGGTCGGACAAGAGTGTCCAACCTACTGAAATAACTATACGTAGATCAGACACTCCTGTCAAACTCTATAAGGACATCTATGAGAATAAGAACACTACCCAGCATATTTTTCATTGGCATCCTGATCCTTGTAATCGGTTGCCAGAATCAAAGCAAACAAACTCCTTCTCCCAAACCTCCAATCCCAACTCAAAACACCGAACTTATCTATCCCTGGCTTGAAGTTGGACTATCTGATGAAACCCTGTCTGAACGTTTCAGTCCTCCACCTGGTTTCCAAAGGGTCGATGTAGACCCTTACAGCTACCAGGAATGGTTGAGACATCTGCCTTTGAAACACGAGGGAGCATCTGTGCTATCTTACAAAGGAGATGTGATAATACCTGGGAATCAGAGATTCCTGGCGGGAGTTATTGAGATTGATGTAGGCAGTAAAGACCTTCAGCAATGCGCCGACTTTATCATCAGGCTTCACGCTGAGTATTCCTGGATTTATGGGGACAGGGACAGTATCTACTTTCAATTTACCAGCGGAGATACATTGTTTTGGTCAGAGTGGCGGAATGGATACAGACCGATAGTATTAGGCGATTGGGTAAAATTAGCAAAGGCAGCAAGACTTGACAGCAGTCATAATAATTTTCGCCGTTACCTTAACAAAGTATTCAATTATGCCGGCACAAAATCAATATCCAAGTATGCTCAACAGGTCCCAAAAGAAAACATCATGGCAGGCGATTACTTCGTGCAAGCCGGATCACCAGGACATTCGGTCATCATTCTTGATATTGTAGAGGATGATGATGGCAGAAAGCAATTTCTAATAGGACAGGGCTTTATGCCAGCCCAATCTTTCCATATACTGAGGTCTGCGGGTGGCAGCGTATGGTTCAAGCCGGATTCTGTTGGAGTGAAGACTCCGTTTTGGGATAGGTTTACGTGGTTGCAGCTTAGAAGGATTGTTTTGTAACTGAATGCTGAGTGTGTAGTTCAGAGTCCAGCCTTCAGGCTGTCTTGGGTTTAGAATTCACTCCGTCGTTTCGGAAAGGGAAAACAGCCTAAAGGCTGGACGCTGAACTCAAAATAGGCTAAAGGTCGAACTCTGAACTCTGGATTTTCGCAAGCGCGGACGCTTACGCTACTACCCACACAAACAATCAAACAATCAAGCAATCAAACAATTCCCACTTGCTATTCCGAACCATTTCGTATTATATTCCAATTTAGTTCAACTTATTCGGAGTTATATACGAAAATGCCGATTATTAAGAGAGCATTAAATATTGATCTTCCGCCCGGGCAGTCCGCCTTTTTGTGGGGAGCACGGAAAACCGGGAAATCAACTTATCTGAAGACACGATTTCCTGACAGTCTGGTATTTGATTTCCTTAAGACCGATCTCTTCCTTGAGTTCTCAATGAGACCTTCACTCCTGCGAGAACAACTATTAGCAAGGAGTGATGATGAACTGAAACATCCGATAATATTGGATGAAGTTCAGAAGATTCCGCAAATCCTGGATGAAGTGCATTGGTTGATAGAGAATAAGGGGCTTAGCTTTATATTGTGCGGATCGAGCGCCCGGAAGCTGAAGCGTGGAAAGGCTAACCTGCTCGGAGGAAGAGCCTGGCGATACGAAATGTTTCCGTTCGTTACAGCAGAACTAAAGGACTGGAATCTGCTGCAAGTGCTGAATCGCGGTATGATACCTGATCATTATTACCAGGAAAACTATAGAAAAGCTCTAATAGCTTATACTCACGATTACCTGAAAGAAGAAGTGTTTGCAGAGGGATTGACTCGAAACATTCCTGCGTTTTCCAGATTCTTTGACAGTATGGGATACTCGCACGGTGAACTGACGAACTATTCGAATATTGCGCGTGATTGTGGAGTCGATTCCAAAACCGTCAAGGAATACTACCAGATCCTCATAGATACGCTTCTCGGAACGAGGATAGAACCCTTCAAGAGACGGCAAAACCGACATGTCATCAGCAGATCGGCAAAGTTTTATCTGTTCGACACCGGAGTAGCCGGAGCGATTACAAAGCGGCATATTGATGCAGAGAAAGGTGAGCTATTCGGGAAAGCATTCGAGCATTTCATACTTATGGAATTAATGGCTCACAAATCCTATAAAGAACTCGATTACGAAATAAATTTCTGGAGAACAAAATCAGGTCTGGAAGTTGACTTCGTGTTAGGCGGAGGCGAAGTCGCCATCGAAGTGAAGGGTTCGACACGCATAGAGAAAAGGGATTTGCGCTCTATGAAAGTCTTTATCGAGGAATATTCACCGCGCAAGGCTCTGATTGTGTGTAGTGAGAGAGAAGAACGTGTCTGTGACCAGATTCGAATAATGCCATTCAGGAACTTCTTGAGGGATTTATGGGAAGGTGAAATTATAAGTTGAAATTCCGAGTTCAGAGTCCAGCCTTCAGGCTGTTTTCGAGTTCAGAGTTCAACCTTTAGGTTGTTTTCCTTTCCTAAACTGATGAAGCGAGTTTTAAGGTCAAAACAGCCTAAAGACTGGACTCTGAACAAACACACTGAAGTGCGAACTCTGAACTCTAAAAAAACAGCCTAAAGGCTGGACTCTGAACTCTAAGCCTTAATTCCCTCTCCCATCCCAAACCGCCATAACTCTTGGCGCAGCATCCATCGTCATCATACCTTCCAACAATGTCCTTGCATCGTCGAGGCTAAGCGATCTTTTGCCTTCCAACAGCGAACCGAGGAAGCCTAATTCGTCGAAGCGTTTGGAATACTTTATAATACGAGGTTTGTCCAGTCCCGCAAGTTCTTTCGTCTTTTCAAGTGCATCATCGTAGTAACCAATCTGGTCTATCAGTTTGTATTCGAGCGCCTGATCTGCGGTGTATATCTTGCCGTTGGCGAGTTTGCGGACTGCATCAACTTCGAGGCTGCGTCCTTCGGCTACGATGGTGATAAACCGATCATTGAAGGTTTTAATAAGGTCTTCAAAGTACTTTCTTTCGTGCGGTGTCAGATCGCGGAACGGACTGCCTATGTCCTTCATATCGGTACTCTTAATCGGGTCGTATTTAATGCCGAGCTTCCTGAGCATTTCTTTCATCTGGAAGCGGGCCATTATAACACCGATTGAACCTACCAGGCTGGTCGGATTGGCGATGATATAATCTGCTGGAGCAGAGATGTACAGACCACCGCTTGCCGCCATATTACCGATGCACACTACGACTTTCTTACCGGCTTCCTGCAGCAGCATCATTTCCCTACGGAGGATATCGCTGGCGGTAAGCCCACCGCCTGGTGAATCCATTTGCAGAAGGACAGCTTTAACCTTTTCATCTTTGGCTGCCTGGCGCAATTGTTTGGCAACCTTTGCCACCATTCCATCACCTGAAACGTGCGATCCGTAACCATCGATGGCACCCGACACGGATATAATGGCGATTTTGCCTATTTGATCCCCTTCACCGGCTACGATTACTTTTTCCGACAGCTTACCGGATAAGTCACCGCCCAAAGCCATCCCAGCAGATTTTGAGACTACCATACCGAATACTATCAACAGCAGGAATCCGCAGAGAATAATCAGGAAGATTGTAAAGCCCGACACTCTCCGGCGAGGTGGCGGGACAGGCAGCCCCTGAGGATATTGAGCTATCGGTGGAGGTGGGGGAGCTTGAGCGCCGGTGTTTTGGTCATTGGTTGAATTCATTGTTTACCTTTGTTTAACCGCAGATTGCGCAGTTAAATAGATTATCTGCTTAATCTTGTTTAATCTGCTGTGAATTATTTATTTTGTTTAATCAGTACAGGTCTGGTATCAAACCTTATTTTTTCTACTATAAATTTAGTATTATCTTTTGCTTTTATAAGCAAATCAAAACTGGTTCTATGTATGTTCATTATTGTATATAAACCGAATTTACCTTTCCAATTTAATGAATTTGGTTGATTTGACAAACCGATTTTTTGGAAATCTAATCCGATATAGGATTTTCCACCACCATTATATTTTAGAGGACGAACAAACCATAACTGGGTCTTATCAATAACAAGATAACTCTCTTGTTTGAGGTCATAATATGGATCGCGAGTTAGCTTTTTGAATAGACCGGTGTATCCACCGATGGCGGTAGTGATGGCAAATATACCTATGATTAGTAGTATTATACGATCTTTTGGCATTTTATCTTCTTGAAAAATAGAAGTTCAGAGTTCAACCTTCAGGTTGTTTTTCCTTCCCGAACCGAAGAAGTGAAGATTGAGTCCTGCACACTAGAGTGCGAACTCAGAACTTGAAGACAGCCTAAAGGCTGGACTCTGAACTCGAAAACAACCTGAATGTTGAACTCTGAACTTGCTTATTCAATTTCCAATCGATACGGCATAAGCAGCAACGGTTCCCCCGCCTCCCAACGATTCTCTTCGGATAACATCGTCATCACTTTCTTTACGCTGTCAGGTATCCTGTTCATCATCACGCCCAGTAGTTCATCGCCAAAGCTAAAATCATAAGCTTTCGGATACATCTTGATTTGAAACGAATCACCGTCCTTGATTCCACCTGAATGCGCGGCTAATTGGATAGCGAGGTCAAACCCGCCGGTCATATCAACCAGATCGAGACTGTCCGCTTGATTACCTGTCCAGATTCGTCCCTGGGCGATAGAGTCCACTTCTGACGTGGTCATTTTTCGACCTTCTGCAACATGCTGTAGAAATATTTGATAGGATTTGTCTACGTCCTTGCATACCTTCTTCCATTCCTCATCGGTGAATGATCTGTATCCCGACCAGATACCGGCATGCTTGCCTCTGGTGAGCGTCTCGGTGCTGATCCCTATCTTTTTCTGCAAACGGTGATATGCTAACTTGCCACTTATAACACCGATAGAACCGGTAATTGTTCCCGGCATAGCGATAATAGTATCCGCCATACAGGCGATGTAATAACCACCTGAACCGGCAACGTCTGACATCGAAACAATTATCGGTTTTTGGTCGTCTCCTTCCGTGCAGCGTCTAACCTCGCGAAGTATGATATCCGAAGCTAACATTGAACCGCCTGGGGAATTGATACGTAAGACGATAGCTTTTACGCTTTTGTCTTCACGGGCGTCCTGGAGCGCTTTGGCAATCGTTGCGCTACCCATAGTCTCTTCTGTAAACAACCCGCCATCCGAGCTAGCTCCACGCACAATGGCGCCGCAACCAAAGACTATTGCTATTGATTTCATCCGCAGATCATCCCAATGGTCATTGACGGGAATGCGTCTATTTTGTTTGCTTTCCTTGATCAGCGCTGTTTTCTCGGTGTAGAACTCCTTAAGTAAATCTTCGATCTCATCTTCGTATACTAAGCTGTCAACCAGACCCGCGCTGTAAGCATCCTCTGCGGAGAAGGGACCATCGTCAATTAATTCGCCAACCTGTTCCCCGACGTATCCTCGCCCTTCGGTAATACCATCGATGAATTGGTTATAAAGGTCGTCAAGTACATAGTTAAGTTCTTCGCGATGCGCATCCGACATACTATTGCGTTTGTACATCTCATTTGCTGATTTGTATTTACCGGCGTGAGCAAATTCGGGATCAAGACCTAGCATATCCAATGTATTGCGAAAGAAGGTACTGTGAGTGGAAAGACCGGTAAGTCCAATCTCGCCAACCGGATTCATAAAGATATGATCGGCAACTGAGGCAAGGTAATACATTCCATTGCCGCAAGTATCGAGATAGACTACGACTCCCTTTCCTTCAACCATAAACTCGATCAGAGCCTCACGGATTTCCTGGATCTGAGCCCAACCTGCACCGAAGCCTTCAAGTCTGAGTAATATACCTCTAACGTCAGGGTCGTTTTCGTAACGTTTGATCTGACGCAATAGTCTATAAAGTGTCCGATGTCTGGGTATGTACCAAGGCGTAACGCCCTGGTATTCGACAAGTGTTCCGCTTAAGCTTATTTCAACAAACTTTTCATACTGTTTCTTCAGGATTGTCGGTCGATAGAGGTTATTAACTGCGATCCAGGATACTCCATTGCCGGAACCATTATTTTGATGACCTCCGGCTTTGAAATGACCGAAATTCAGGGTTAGACCGGCATATAGTTGATTATCGCGGGTGTTAACGTCATTCTTGATTTCAGGAAGATATTCAATGTGTCCGGTGATACCACTGATGATTTTAACCGACGCTCCAATTTTATACCGGATGTATTCATCATAGTTATCACTCAACAGATACAGCGTTTTTACAGTGTGATATTTTCTAATGCTTGCATCCGAAAAGACAGTCAGCCATTCTCCTGAATCGCTGCCGGATGGACCGAATATAGAAAGCGGTTTGATAGCCAGTCCAATATCCCAGCCAACAAAAGAACTGTAATGTATAGGATAATAAAAATCAACCGTTATGCGAGGTCTGTTTATTCCGCGAGCGACCGCTCCGAAAGAAATGAACTTAAAGGGGCGAGCCATAAGTCCAACGTCCCAGTTGTTCTGGCGGTCAACTCCTTTCGTCCAACTGTATGCAGTCCCAAAGTAGACACCGTTTTTCCCCAGACCAAACCCTAATGTACATCTATCCCGATTCTGGTAAACATCGTTGCGTTTGAATTCACCAACGAACCCGAGCCCATCCCCTCCAAGTGCAACACCCCAATCACCGAAGTCACTCTTTTGAAGGTAAGGCGCTATGAGATAGATTGATTCACCGTTTTTAATGCCCAAACCGGCTGGGTTTATTATAGGCGATAGGGCGTTGTCTATTGTAGCAACTGAATGTGGCGGTAATTGCAGGAAATCCGGGGGAAGCTGGGCAATGGTTGTATTTTGAAATACAAACAGAATTATTGAAGCAAAGAGTTTTATAGTGATTTGACGCATTATTAAATTTCCATTTCTACGGAGCGCTCAAGCTTGCTGAGCATGTTTTACCGGCGTGTGGCATTCCCGAAGCATTCCCGAAGGGAATGAATGTGAATAGCGGTGGGTGAAAACCCACCGTAGCAAATTGCAAACCCTCAACGACCCCGGAGGGGTCGAACAAGACATACCTCATGAAGCAACTTCAACGCCCTCAATCCGCAAAGAGTCGGCGCAAAAGTCCAAATCACCGGGGAATTCTATATATCTTCCTTGTCCGCCAATTATAACCTTTTTGAAATAAGCCGTGTTTCGCAACTGCTTGAATAGTCCTCCAATTTGTATTAAAGGATTAAAGTCATAAATGAAGGCTTTACCGTCGGAATAAACCAAACGCAGCTTACAATCCGGTTCGGGGATGATTTTGCTGATAGTATTTAATTTCATTGTCCTTACTCCAAAGGCTTAATCTTTTTAATCGGTTCACCACTTCGGCATCGTTTCCAGTTCTCCATTAGGGCATCCTGATTGTACGCAGCCCATTCTGCTACAAATGATCGAACACGCGCTGGAGCGTCACCTTCAATGAAACGTACAGGTGAAATCCCTACACTGATATCATATTCACCGTAAACCGCGTGAAAGTGTGGTATTCCGTGTTCTTGATAAAACATTCGGATTATTATGCCGTAAAAGCGTGATATTTCAGGCATTTTACTTCCTTAAATGATTATTATAATGGGATCAAATAATATTCGGCTTCGTATATCCTATTTCCCCTCAGAACTTCTCATTCAAATCAACCTTTTCCGTCTGACCAAAAACTCAAACAGCGCAATCTCATAAGGAGTATCAGTTGTGAACAGCCGATAGTCAATCCGGTTTTCCCGGCAGCGTTGTTTGTATTCTTCTATGAATTCCTGCATCATATTTTGATATTCAGCTCGAATGTGCCATGGTCTGCTGGGGAGAATCTGACTTGTCTCTAAGTCCTGAAAGCGAGCGTCGCGAGGAAATGCGAACGATATTTCAAGTGGATCGAGAATATGGAAGACTAACAGTTCGTGTCCAACGTGCCGAATCGCTTTCATTCCGGCTATGACTTTATCCGGATCGTCCAGTAAATCCGAGATCAATACTACCAATCCCCGACGCTTGACTCGTTCAGCTATATTAAGAAGTGCCTTTGAAACAGCGGTTTTGCCTGTAGGTTCAAGCTTTTCCAGGCTTTTGGTCAATTGTCCCAGCCAACCCATCGTCGAGCGAGGTTGGATCAGTTCGGTCAATTCTTCAGCGAAAGTAACTAGTCCGACCGCATCCCGTTGCTTCAATAAAAGGAGCGATAAAGCGGCAGCGAGCAGCGAACCATAATCGAGTTTGGTGATTTCACCTGAACCATATCCCATTGATCCGGAGTGATCAACTAACAGATGCGCTTTGAGGTTGGTTTCCTCCTCGAACTGCTTGATGTAATAGCGACCAGTGCGCGCCAGGACTTTATAGTCAAGATGCTTAAGCGAATCCCCCGGCATATATTGCCTGTGCTGGGAGAACTCCACTGAGAAGCCTCGGTACGGGCTCTGGTGCAAGCCGGTCATGAAGCCCTCTACTACCGCCATAGCACGCAGTTGAAGTCCGGCGAGGCGAGCTACGGAAGCGGGATCAAGCAGCCGTTTGGTCGGCAAGGTCAGGCTCCTTTAATAAACGATCTATGATGTCCAGCGATGTTACTCCTTCGGCAGCAGCGCTGAAGCTGGTTACTAATCTGTGGCGTAGAACGGGCTTAGCTATCGCTCTAACGTCCTCTATTTCCGGTGTTGGTCTGCCATCAAGTATTGCACGAGTCTTGGCGCCTATGATCAGGTATTGCGACGCCCTCGGTCCGGCTCCCCAAGTTACCCACTGGCGGATGTAATCCAACGGTTCAGCTCCGGTTGGGCGGGTCTTGCGCACTAACCTGACCGCATAAGAAACCACGTGATCAGATACCGGAACCCGTCTGGCAAGCGACTGAAGCGTAATTATATCCTCGGCATTCAATACTACATTCAAATCCGGTTGAGAATCAGCTGTTGTAGTATGAACGATCTTGTTTTCCTCTTCTATTGATGGATAATCAATATGCAGGTCGAACATAAATCTGTCAAGCTGTGCCTCTGGCAGGGGATATGTGCCCTCCTGTTCGATAGGGTTCTGAGTGGCAAGAACAAAGAACGGCGCTTCGAGCTTGAACGTCTGACCGGCAGTGGTAACCTCGTATTCCTGCATAGCCTGCAGCAACGCTGCCTGGGTCTTGGGAGGAGTGCGGTTAATTTCGTCAGCCAGAACTATCTGGGCAAAGATTGGACCGTGTATGAACTTAAAATGTTTCTTGCCGGTTGAGACGTCTTCTTCAATTATTTCAGTTCCGGTAATGTCCGACGGCATCAGATCGGGTGTAAACTGGATCCGGTTGAATTTAAGGTCGAGAACTCTGGAAAGTGAATTAACTAACAGCGTCTTAGCCAGTCCAGGCACTCCAACCAGAAGACAATGCCCGCGTGACAGCATAGCCGTGAGCAACTGTTCAATTATTTCACTCTGTCCGACAATAATTTTCCCAAGTTCAGTCGCTATCACATCACGTGCTTGTTTTAACTGTGCAACGGCTTCTATGTCATTTATATTGTTTGAAATGTATGTTTTTTTCATTTAATGTCCTTTAGATTGTAATGGAGGGAAATCTGGGGACAGTATACCTATTTAACGGGTAGGATAGACATTCCTGTCTGTCGGGTCTAACTGAATGGTAAAACGACAGACAAGAATGTCTATCCTACCCGGGCGAGAAGCAAAGAAAAAGAAATTGGTATACTGTCTCCAGATTTCCAGATCATTTTATTTATATCAAGAAGATACGCACGTGTGTTCAATAATGCAACCAGTTTAAGCTTTTCCACTTGCACAACTATTGATGATGAGTTACATTATAGGAATTTTATCAGTATATTGCTGATTTTAAAGGAGGCGCGCGGAACAATTATTCAAACAAGTGAAATATAGAAACAAAAAGGATTACCTTTTAGGAAAAGACAGTACTGAGCTTGAGGAATTTGCCATACAATTTGGTGAACCGGCTTTCCGAGGACGGCAATTGTACTGTTGGTTATACACAAAGCGTGCTGCCAATTTCAGTAGTATGACTGATCTGGCGCGGTCTTTCAGAGAACGGCTTACTGAAGATACGTTAATATCTCCTGTTAAAGTTCTAACAGAGGAATATGGATCGGATGGAAGTTGCAAATTGCTCTTTGGGCTCCCTGATGGTAATAGAGTTGAGGGCGTGTTAATACCGGATAATGAAAGACTGACCGCTTGTTTGTCATCTCAAGTCGGATGTGCTATTGGGTGTAAGTTCTGCGCAACAGGTAAAATTGGGTTTAAAAGGAACTTATCGGCTTCTGAAATAGTCGGACAGTTTATAGCTCTGGAAACGGCTGCAAATCAACGAATCACCAATGTTGTAATGATGGGAATGGGGGAACCGCTGCTTAATCGTTCAGCGGTCTTCAAAGCGGCACGTCTTATTACGGATCCGGATGGATTAGGCGTTTCAAGACGCCGTTTTTGCATTTCTACGGTAGGTTGGACGCCGGGTATCCTGGCTATGTGCAAATCCAATATGCGTTTTAAATTGACGGTTTCTTTAAACGGCACTACTGATGAGCAACGGAATTCACTAATGCGGTTTACAAAAAGATTTCCTCTTTTGGATGTTTTGAAAGCAGCAGAGAAGTATGTACATATAGCAAAACAAAGAGTAACTTTTACTTACTTGTTACTAAATGGGTTCAATGATTCACTTGAAGATGCGCATAGATTGATTAAATTAGTGAAACATATTCCTTGCAAAGTGAATTTAATGGAGTATAATGAAATTGGCAGCGAATTTCACCAATCCGATAAAAAACAAACTGAAGATTTTCAGTCAGTATTAAGGTCTGCCGGTTTAACGGCAATTATACGTACCAGCAGAGGTGAGGATATAGCAGCCGCTTGCGGGCAGCTCGCGGGTGGGTACGAAACAAACACTGGGAAATAGGGGGACAGTATACCTATTTTTCAGTAGCCGTTGGTAATTCTATTAAAACTTATAAAAATAGGTATACTGTCCCCCTATTTCTTAATAAACAGGAGAAATCCAAATGTCCATAACTGTCGCCATAAATGGCTTCGGTCGAATTGGGCGGTTGGTGTTTCGCGAGATGGCTCGTCGGGGCGGCTTTAAGGTTGCCGCCGTCAACGATCTCACTGACGCGAAAACACTGACACACCTTTTGAAATATGACTCAGTTCATCGTCGCTATCCGGGTGATGTTTCTAATGATAATGATTACATTGTGGTTGACGGCGAGCGGATCCGTGTATACGCCGAGAAGGATCCTAAAAATCTTCCATGGAAGGAATTAGGGGTTGATTTCGTCGTTGAGTCCACGGGCGTATTCAGAACACGCGAAAAATGCGCACTACATCTTGAAGCCGGAGCCGGGAAAGTTCTGCTAACCGTTCCCGCCAAGGATGAAATTGATGCTACTATCGTATTAGGTGTCAATGACAATGATTTGAAACCGGAACATAAGATCATCTCTAACGCATCCTGCACAACCAACTGCATTGCACCTATGGCAAAGGTGCTTCACGAGGAATTCGGCATCCTGCGCGGTTTGATGAATACAATTCATGGATATACTAACGACCAGTGTTTGCTCGATTTCCCCCATAGCGATCTTCGCCGGGCGCGGTCGGCAGCTCTTTCCTCGATACCTACTACTACAGGCGCTGCAAGGACGGTTGGCAAGGTTATCCCCGATCTCAAAGGGAAACTGGATGGATTTTCGATTCGCATTCCAGTTCCTGATGGTTCAATCATAGACCTGACCGCCGAACTTTCGCGCGATGTGACTATAAAAGAAGTGAATACTGCTTTCGAAAAGGCTGCTATGAATGAGCTTAAAGGTATACTTGAGTACTCAACGGATCCAATTGTTTCCGCAGATATCATCGGTAATAGTCATTCCTGCATTTTTGATGCTCCACTAACAATGGTGATTGGAAACAGGCTGGTTAAAATAATCGGCTGGTACGACAACGAATGGGGGTATTCGTGCAGGGTGGTCGATCTTATTGAAAAGGCATCAACGTTATGTTAGAACCGGTTACAAAATTCAGAACTAATAAAATCACTTTAGATGACCTTAAAATAACAGGTCAAAGGGTTCTGGTGCGTGTGGATTTTAATGTGCCATTGGATGACGAAGGGCGCGTGCGTGAATTCACTCGTATTAAGACTGCACTGCCAACAATTCACAACATCCTTGATTATGACGGCAAAGCGATATTAATGAGTCACTTCGGTCGCCCTGACGGGAAACACGTGCCCAGATTCAGCCTCAAGCCTGTAGCAGTTGAGCTGCAGAGACTGCTCGGAAAAGATGTAAAATTCGCACAGGATTGTATCGGACCGGAAATCGAAGCAATGACCAGATCTTTAAAACCAGGTGAGGTTTTGCTGCTTGAGAACGTCCGTTTTCATCCTGGTGAGGCAATTGATGATCCGGCTTATGCCGCCGAGCTTGCCAAGATGGGTGACGTTTTCGTGAATGATGCCTTTGGCGCAGCACATCGCAAGCAGGCTTCTGTTCACGCCATTGCCAGTTGTTTCCCCGGTAGTGCTGCTGCAGGGCGTTTGATGATGCGTGAACTCAGAACTTTGGGGCGTACTCTAAACGATCCGATCAAACCCTTTATTGGTATTGTTGGAGGCGTGAAGATATCGAGTAAGATCAAGACCGTAGAAAGGGTGCTTCCCCGCGTGAAAAAGATGCTGATTGGTGGTGGTATGGCTTACACATTTATTAAGGCAAGAGGTGGAAATATAGGAGATTCAACCTTTGAACCGGATAAACTATCGATTGCTGAAAAGATTCTGAGTGGACCGGGTGCAGAAAAAATTATCTTACCGATTGACTCTATCGCAGCAAAAGATCTCGCGTACGGTAGTGAACGAAAAACTTTCCCATCGGGTCAAATCCCTGATGGTTGGCGGGGACTTGATCTGGGTCGAAAAGCGCGTAGTCAATACAGGAAGGAAATAAAGAAGGTAAAAACTGTTTTCTGGAATGGTCCGATGGGGTATTTTGAAAGAGAACCTTATGCTTCCGGAACCCGCGCCGTTGCCAGGGCTATGGTTGATCTAGCAATAAATGGAGGTGTTTCCGTTGTAGGCGGTGGGGATTCAATGGCTGCATTATACAAATTTGAATTTGCCGCTCCAATGACGCATATCTCCACCGGCGGCGGATCATTGCTCGAATTTATCGAGGGAAAACCGTTGCCGGGATTTCGTGCTTTGTCTGACAGGGTGAATGATATTTCAAATGGTAAACATACCGGGGTGAAGAAATCGTGAGAGAAAGGATCGTTGCCGGTAATTGGAAAATGAATACTACGCCACAGGAGGGTGTTAAACTTGCTTGTGCTGTAGCTGAAGCAATCGCCTCTACCAACTGGCAGACGAGGGCGTCTGCCAGCAGTGCAGAATCCCGTCGGCAGACGCCCTCGTCTGCTGATAACGTAACCGTCGTAATCTGTCCTCCAGCCACTCATTTAGCGATAATTGGTGAAGCTGTCAAGAGTAGTTCAGTTGAACTTGGCGCTCAGAATGTTCACTGGGCAGACAAGGGCGCTTATACTAGTGAGTTATCTTCAGCAATGTTAGAAGCCGTCGGCTGCAAATGGGTAATTATCGGTCATTCCGAACGAAGATCAATGTTCGGTGAAACTGATGAAACTGTAAACATGCGGCTTCGTCATATCGTAAAAACGGATATTAGACCTATTGTCTGCATTGGTGAGACTCTCGATAAGCGTCAATCCGAACAGACATTCGCAGTTCTTGAACAGCAATTGAAGGTTGGTCTTGACGGAGTTGAACTTGTTGGTCGAGAAGGTGTAGTTATTGCTTATGAGCCTGTCTGGGCGATAGGAACCGGACTCAATGCAACCCCTGAACAAGCTCAGGAAGCGCACCGTTTCATCAGAGGATTGTTGTCGAAGATGTATGGCAAAGATATTGCAGATAACAATGTAATCCAGTATGGCGGCAGTATGAATGAGAAGAATGCAAATGAACTTATGGCTTGCCAGGACGTTGATGGCGGGCTTATTGGTGGCGCCAGCTTAAGAGTTGATAAATTCCTGCCAATTATAAAAGCTGCATATTCTCAGTAGGTTGGAAACTCTTGTCCGACACTTCCTGGGTAGGACAGACAGGAGTATCCGTCCTACCGAGGTTTTTAAAGAAGACCCTCTATAAAAAAGAGGGTCTTTTTTCTTTATATAAACCAAGAAACCATCAATTTTTTCAAACATATCCTCGTATAACTTTATAGAATATAAATTCGGAATCGGGAACTATCTATAAATTCCCTCGTTTCTCTATTAAGATTGAGATAAAAAAATATCCACCCATCGCTTTTACCCCCGACTTAGAAGCGATGACGTGGATCAAGGGGCAGCCGATATTCCGCCCATCGGTTGTCCCTTTTTTTTACCGCGAGAGCGCATGTTTTTACCGCAGAGAGCGCAGAGGACACAGAGAACAAACACACCGCCCACTTAAGCGCAGACGGCGTGTTTGTTATCGAAGCAGGTTGGATCAGTTTACCTTGATGTCAATCTGCTTCGGTTTAGCTTCCTCTAACTTAGGGAAGTTGAGGATTAGGATGCCGTTTTTAAATTCGGCATTGATTGATTTACTATCCACATTAGAAGGTAGCTGGAAGGATCGCTTGAAACTTCCATAGGCTCTTTCGCATAAGTGGATTTTGTGATCCTTCTCTTCGCGTCCAGCGCTTTTTTCACCCGAAATTGTCAGGATGCTGTTCTTCAATTCAACTTTGATGTCATCCCTGTTCATTCCGGGAAGTTCGGCGCTGACTTCAAAGTGATCTTCGAGTTCGGTTATCTCAACATGCGGCGACCATTTTGCGATCTGCCCTTCGTCATCATCTTGAAAATAATCTTCAAAAATATGGTTCAATCTGTGCTGTAAACCGGTCATATTGACCATCGGATTTATGCTCCAGAAAGATTCCCAACGTACAATAGCCATTTTATATTTCTCCTTTGTTCGTGTTTGTTATAGAGCGTTTTTTATGTTCACTCTTTATTGATTTCGTTTAATTGTATCGCAATCAGCGTGCCAATAACCGTAAGTAATATATATTCAGGTATATAGAATTGCTACCTGCAAAGAGATGTGTCCGGCAGCTTAATAAGTGGCAGTTGCTATGCCATTATGGCAGTATTAGGTGATACTTATTGGCAGGTATTTTATCCTTTTATAACTTGACTTTAGGTATGATTTGGGTTTATTTTATAACGTCAGGCTTTAGGCTTTTGGCTCTGGGCTTTAGTAAACCTGAATTTACTAAAAAAAATCAGACTAATATCCTTAAGCCTATAACCAAAAGCCTAAAGCACTTTAAAAAAACCAGGAGACATCATGCACTTCAAACCATTTCTTTCTTCAATTATCATCAGCCTTCTTTTCCTGTTTACATCAGTTCTCGCTTCACAAGCAACTGATGAACAGGTCAGGATTGTTACGTCAGCCGAAGGTCCAAACGGATTTACGGTTGTACTGGAATTCCAGACGCCTACATTGGTTGCCGGCAGAGACGTTAATGGTAATGCTAAACTACGAGTAGACCTTCCTGGCGCTATACCTGACTTTGAGTCGGAAGGACCGGCGCTGCCTACCGTTTGCAAATTAGTTGCCGTACCGGACGGTCATACGGTCAGTATGCGAATAAGCGATCTTCAGGAGATTCGATATGACGTCGAAAGGGTTATTTCCCGCGACGATATGCCGGTTCGCACCTTACACAGTACGACACAACCTCCGGCTGTCATGGTCGGTGAAGCCGGTTGGATGAGGTGGCAGAGGGTTGTACCTGTTGTCATACATCCTGCGCAATATATAACCGCTGAACATCAGTTGGCTTGCGCTCAACGGATGGAGATCGAGTTCGAGTTCGTACCGGATGGCAGCTATCTGGGAACAACGCCTGACCGGGATCGCTATCAATCGCAAGCTTTCGAGGATTTCTTCAAAGCGATGCTGCTTAATTACAACACTTCCGGCGCTATACTTCCCGGCGGGCGCGTAATTCAACGCGGATCATATCTCATTATAACTGATGACCGTCTTGCTCCGTATGCTGAGGAGTTTGCAGAATGCAAGAGGCGTAAAGGTTTCAATGTTGTAATTGAACCTTTGTATGTGCAAAACGAAACTACCCGCGAGGAAATCAAGGATTACATTCAGGATGCTTATGATAACTGGGAACGACCGCCTGAATTTGTCCTTCTGCTCGGTGATGTGGAATGGGGCAATATGCATTTGCCAACGTTTTATATAGATGCACCGGCGGGGCAGGAAACAGATCCTACGGATATACCTTATGTATTGCTCGAAGGAGATGATTATTTTATGGATGCATTTATTGGTCGAATTTCATGTGATTCTCCTAATCCTGGTACACTTCAAAGAGCCTTAGCAAGATATATCAAACATGAATTGCATATCGCTGATATTGCCGAAAATAATCCGGGCGCTTTTCATCGCGCCACACTGTTTGGAGGTAATTATGGTCAATCCGGCAGACCAATCTCAAGCCCTGTGGAAACCTGCCGCTGGTTGGGTGAGAGACTGCGAAACCGGGGTTTCGATGTTGAAGAGTTCTATTATGAAAAACCAGGTGATGATTTAAATCCCGATCCGATCGTTGAATCTATTAATCGCAGTGTGAATATTGTGGCTTATCGCGGTTGGGCTGATGCCACCGGACCACACTATCCTCGCTTTCACAAGGATGACCTTGAACGTCTTACGAATTACCCATTGTTGCCCATTATGACTTTCTTCGTTTGTAATACCGGAGATTTCGATAATAATCTTCATACAGAATGTTTCGGTGAGTATTCTATTACTCGAGGCACTATGAATACACCGGAAGGGGCGCTTGTTTTCTATGGACCTTCAGACCTCCATACTAAAACCGTTTATAATAACCCAATGTTAGGCGGTTTCTATTTTAGCCTGTTATATCGAAATCAAAGGGTGTTTGGTCCGTTAACACTGGCAGCTAAGATGGATATGTGGCGAAGCTTCCCGCATAAACGCAATATCGGTAACGATATTGAATTCTATACGCACGTTTATAATATACTCGGTGATCCGGAAGTAAACGTTTACCTGGATCCTCCATTCAATATGAACGTTGAACTGGATATTGGTCATCAGGGACAATTATCGGTAGGCGATACCTATATGCAGTTTACAGTCAGCAATGAGCGGTCAGGCAACCCTATTCGCGGTGCAATGGTTAATCTGCGAAAGACAGATGAAGTCGAAATCAGTGTGCTTACGGATACGGATGGCGTTGCTCTTGTCCCTGTCCAACTCGGTTCTGAAGGTGAACTTGAAATTACGGTAATAGCATTCCAGGCGGCGCCTTATATGGAAACCATACAGGTTCAGGCAGCTCAGCGTAACGTCGGTTTTGCTGAAGTCACCGTATCCAACCAACAGGATGATGATCGCTTGTTGACAGGAGAGCCCGTCGATCTGACTGTAACATTAAGAAACACCGGAAATGCGACGGTTAGTGGTATAACCGCTGAATTATCCTGTGTACTTAATGGAGTTGAAATTGAGGTTAACGAGGCTGATTTCGAGAATATACCTGCCGGTGAGACATCAGTTGCTAATAGTCCTTATACTGTAATTCTTGATCATACAATACCATCAGCGGAATACGTTCCACTCCAACTTGATATAACCGATTCTCAGGACAATAATTACCGTTCATTGTTCCGTTTGCCGATCAGTACCGGTATTGTGCAATACCGCAGTTATGCGTTCGCTGATGAATTCATTGATCCTGGGGAAACATCAGATTTAATAATTACTGTTTGTAATGCTGGATCGGCTGATTTATCGGGACTGTATGCTGATATTCGATGTTATGATAATTCAATTGAAATTGCTGATGGTGAAGCGGTATTCGGGGACATTGCCGCTGGTGAGACAGGGGATTGCTCTGGCAATCCTTTCCAAATCAGGGTTATGGATAACGTAGCAGACGGTCGTCAGGTTCAGTTGATCCCACACTTCTACGATGCAAATGACCGTCTGGTGAATTCTATGCCGTTCAACATCGTTATCGGTGAAGTCGGAATTGACGATCCTATCGGACCGGATGCTTACGGCTATTATGCTTATGAGGATATTGATGACCGGGATCGCTATGATGAAGCGCCCGAATTTGAATGGATAGAGCTTGATCCGGAACATGATGGCATACAAGGCGCTGAACATCATAGTCTCCGCGACGATTCAACCTTCGTGATGGAACTGCCGTTCAACTTTATTTTCTACGGTGATGAATACGACTCAATTGCAATATGTTCCAACGGCTGGATCAGCTTTGAAGCCTCGATGACGTATTACAATTTCCGGAACTGGGGAATACCCTCACCACTTGGTCCGCATACGATGATTGCGCCAATGTGGGAAGACCTTGTTGGTGAAGCATATGGTGAAGACCATCGGCACAATCTTAATATCTTCACGTATTACGATGAGGAAAACGGACGCTTCATCATCGAATGGAGTCGTGTCTATGCCCGGACGAATATTGACCATCTGCAAACCTTTGAATTGATACTATACAATCCGGAACTGGAACGGTATCAAACCCGGACCGGCGATGGCATAATCCTGTTTCAGTACCTGAACGCAGCAATAGTTGACCTGAATGAAACCAATTACGCTACTGTCGGCATCCAGGATTGGCTGCACCTTCGAGGTTTAGAGATAACGTATGCCAACCTTTATCATCCTGCAGCCGCTGAATTGGCAGCAGAGCGAGCGATCAAGTTCACAACCGGTCCCCCGGATGCTTATCTGCCGGATAAAAACGACGCAACATTGCAGCCTATTACCTTCGGACTTGAAGAACCTTATCCGAATCCGTTCAATTCAAGTGTAAAGATCAATTATAATTTGACAAATTCCGGCTTAGTACAACTTGCATTGTGGGACACTAATGGCAGAATGGTAAAGGATTTAATTTCCGGTAATGCTGTTAGAGGTAGAAATAGTATTACATTAAACGCAGGTACGCTTCCCAGTAGTATATACATTATCAGGTTGGAAGCAAAAGGAATGACTTCCCAAAAGAAGTTGATTTTGTTGCAGTAGTTTATCTTCGGTTCAGAGTTCACGCTTCAGCGTGTTTTCTTCTAATGTAAAACAAGCTGAAGCGTGAACTCTGAACTCTCATTTTCAAAGAAAAAACTTAAGTTTAATATACAGGAGGTTTCTATGAGATCTGTTATAGGTCTTTTAATTTCATTAATGCTGGTTTCAGTATCAATCGCGGCAATGACGCCATCCACACCGGCGTCAGTTGTACCGACCCCTACTGATCTACCTGCAGATAGAATAATTACTCCGGGTGATGCGCTCCCGGATGCTCAGCTAATTCATCCGTTTCATCCCTGGCGACCGCGCCGTGATGATATTATCGGTGAAGTTTCCCAGGCTGGGGATACTTATTACGATTACCAGAGCAACGGCGCCATAGGGAAGTTCATCGCAGTCGATCCTTCCGGAGTAGTTCACGTATCCTGGATGGATGCTTATGACGTTGACAGCAGGGATCGATTCCAGGTTTATCGCTATTTAGAAGAGGGTGAGTGGTATCAAGATGATGGTGTCGAATTCGACGGTACTGAAGACCGTAGCGGATACGGCTGCTTAACGTTGAGCGAAGAGGAAGAGCCTCGCATTATTATTTTCACACATTGTATGGGCGGGAATTATGGCGATGATATGGTCTGGGTTGCCGGTATTGATTTCATGCCAGGCTTTGCAGCTTTCACACCTACGATCCTGCCCACTTTCCCGAATGTAGGTGTTTGTTGGCCCCAAGGTGTAATGAGTCCCGAAGGTCAAATACACATTATCGGTAATGATAATGGTGAAGACGCTGAAGGAAGACTTGCTTATTTACCTGCTTATATTAACCGGGAAGGCGACGTTGCTACCGACGTTGATTTTCCAGCAGAGTTGGGCGAGACGCACCTTAACACATATCGTATTGCACGTTCACCTGTCAGCGCCCGGGCTGCGGTCATCTGGAATAACAGCCGCGTAGGAAATCCTGCTCCTGGACCGTGGGATGGTTTTCTTGCATACCAGATGAATAACGACCTCTGGCTGGCTTATACCGATGACGGCGAGGAATGGAACTTCGACGATCCTGTTAACGTCACCAATTGTATTGAGCCTGATGCACAAAGAGAAGGAAATTCAGTTTACGGAGACACACTGCTTCCTTATGCTACTTTTGATGTAATCTTCGACTCTGATGATAACATCCATATCGTTTTCGAGACTCGTGGACTCTGGTGGGATCCCATAGGAAACGAAGCTCCGCCTGTCAGGCGGGGAGGTGGATTAGACCGACCCGGGTTAACCGTTGATGCGTCAATCCTATACCATTGGGACGAAGTGTCAGAGGATATTACTCCCGTTGCAGATGGCTGGTTTTATCAGCGCCAGGTTATTGATGATACAATTCGCGCTCTACCCACACCGGGTGCGTGGCGGTCTAACGTCTGTTATCCATCACTTGCTTATGACGGAGATGGAAATCTCTACTGCGTTTACAATTACTACCCGGAGAATGATCATAACGATTACGTAGGTACTTATGGTCGTTGTCATGGAGATATCGCCGTTACGGTTTCCGATGCCGAGGATAACGGTTCTGCCTGGTATCAACCTACAATGGTTGTTCAGACCAGGACACATCTGCCGGATCCCTGTGAAGCGGACTGCGAAAGCTATCCGACTATTGCGGAGATGATTGATGATCACCTGCATATCTTCTATATAAATGACAGGGAAGGCGGCACTATCATTCAGAATGATGAAAATGCAGCAAACACGCTAAATCCCTGCATTTACCTGAAAGTACCGGTTGAAGATATCCTGCGAGAGGAAATTTGGGAGGACGGTCCGCCCTTCCATATGCAGTTCAGACCACTGGTTCTGGATGGTGTCCGCGATCCAGCCATTCCAACGCCTGACAATGATATTCACGTTAGAGCTACTGTCACACCTGACGCAGATAATGAACTGCGTGATGTAATTCTGCTCTATAGAATAAATGAAGGTGAAGAGCAGGAAGTCGAAATGGAGAACGTCGAAGGTGATATCTATGCCGGCACTATTCCAGGTCAGGATGAAGGTACGAGCGTATGGTATCGCATACGCGCCACTAACGATATTGGCGTCACCGGTTTTGGACCGTCTTCTATCTACTATTGGTCTTTTGTTGTTCGCAATGAAGGTGAATTAACAATTCAGGACATTCAGGCGCTCCCAAATCAAGACTGGGGAATTGACTTCTCACCTTACAAAGGATATAACGTAACCACTCAAGGCGTTGTAACCACACCGGCAACCTTTAATCAGCAGTATGGCGGTTACGCCATCCAGAACGGTGATGGTGATTGGTCGGGCTTGATTGTTCGAGGTATTGAAGATGAATTGAGTCTGGGTGATCTCATTGAGGTAACCGGTATAGTGATGGAAAGTGATCCGGATGATCCCGACAAGTGGGAGTATGCTACCTATATAATGGTTGATGAATACAGCGTTATTGAAAACGGGAATCCTATCGAACCGGAGAGTATTGAACTCGCTGATTTGACCTGGGAAAACCGTTCCGAACAATTGGAGAGCGTTTACATTCAAGTAATTGATTTTGAGGTCTCAGATCCAGCCGATGATGAATTTGACGAGTTAGAAAAAGGTTATTTCCCAATTGAGAACAACAGTGGTGATAGTTGGTTTGCAACAATCGGGTTAATTGAAATGGTCATCAAGGATCGTGAATTAGTATATGATATTGATAACGGAATCGTTCAAGGAACTCGATTTGAAATGATGAGTGGCGTTTACACTGAGAATTGGGGACATTATGCCATTACACCAACTCGGGAGGCAGACATTGGTGAGGAGACGATTGAAGAAGATGGTTTTATGACACCATCCCGCTTTAGTCTCGAACAACCATATCCCAATCCGTTCAATGCCACTACCAATATCGGATTTTCACTCCAGAAAAACAACCACGTCAAGCTGGCTCTTTACGATCTTAGAGGCAGGGAAATCGTAACAATCGTCGATGGTAATATGAACGCCGGACAATACAGCTATGTCGTAGACGCTTCGGAACTTGCAGCGGGAGTGTACATCCTGCGTCTAAATGCGGATACCGAAACGGCAAGTTGTAAATTGCTGCTTTTGAAGTAGCATAGGCGTCCCCGCCTGCAAGCTACTTAATCCGGTTTCGGAGAAACCGGGATGCAACTTGGGTGGCACGGGCTACTTGTTGCCCGTGTTTCATTACTACAAATCTTCTTTGTAAGGTAAAGAGACACGGGCAACAAGTAGCCCGTGCCACCCGCTGTGGAGGGCAGACACTCCTGTCCGCCCTCCACAGTGATAGTAATATTAGGAGGTCTCTAAAATGCGATTTAGATTGGTTTTCTCATTGTTACTGCTTTCGTCCATCGGATTACTTGCCTCACCACCCACATCGGTTTACATCAATGAAGAACTTCCCCGCGAAAGCCTGATTTCAACTCCAAATTCCTACTCAACAGCTCCAATAATCAACCCCATTCATCCCTGGCAGCCACGCCGTGACGATATAATCGGAGAGGCATTCCAGGCTGGTGATACATACCATGACCAACAATCCAACGGTTCAATTGGAAAGATGATCGCCGTTGATTCTGACGGAAACGTTCATGTGACCTGGATGGATCGTATTGACAGAATACAACAAAAATACAACTGTAGAATAGACGATGAGTGGATTGGGGAAGATGGTTTAGATCGAAGCAGCCATGGCAGCATAAGCTTGACAGAAGAGGACGAACCACAAGCGCTGCTTTTTCTGCACGCTGAACAGGATAATCAAAATAGAACCTATGGATGGGCTATCATTACAAGTTTTCTAGATTTTAGATTCGTAGATAATTTTCTGTACTTGCCTGATTACCAGGATGATCCGGTGCTCTGGCCTCAAGGTTGTATGAGTTCCAATGGAACAATCCATATCGCAGGATTAAGTTATGATCAAGAAGATTATATGACTATTTGCTATGTCCAGGCTTATGTAGACGATAGAGAAGAACTATCCTGCGATTTTGAGGATCCGGCTGTGGTAGGTTCAACGCATCTATGTAACTTCCGAATTGCACGTTCACCAAATCCAAACAGCGAGCGAGTGGCAATAACATGGTTAAAGAGGCGGTGGGAGCCTATTTGGGAACATTGGGCCGCAGACGAATGGAATAACGATCTCTGGATGGCTTGGACGGATGATGGCGATGACTGGAATTTTGACGAACCAAGCAACGTTACCAATACGATATTTCCTGATAATGAACTTGAACCTCCTGAATGTTATGGAGATACTCTATTTCCTTGCCTGACTCACGACGTTATTTTCGATTCGGAAGATTATATCCATATCATATTTGAGACTCGCGGTATATGGTGGGAATTAGGCGAAAATGAACTTCGATCAACTAATGATCCCTATTTACCACCATGCACGGTAGACGCTTCGTATTTATTCCATTGGAGCGAGGAAACCGATGAGATCACAGCGGTTGCAGACGGTTGGTTCTTTCAGTATGTATTTGAAGACGATACTCTACGCGCTCATCCCACCCCAGGGATATGGAAATCCAACGTGTGTTATCCTTCCCTTGCTTACGGTGAAAATGGCGATCTGTATTGTGTTTACAACTATTACCCACCGAACGATCACAATGATTATGTCGGTCTATACGGTCGCTGTAACGGTGATATAGCGGTAACTGTCTCCGAAGACAACGGAGCATCGTGGTATTATCCAACAATGGTCGTCGAAACCAGGACGCACCTACCTGAACCGGGGGAAGCGCTTTCCGAATGCTATCCAACTGTAGCCGAAGTAGTCGATGATTACCTCCACATATTCTATGAAGTCGACAGGGAAGCCGGTTCATATTTAATGAATGAAAACGCTTCGGCAACGTTGAATCCGGTTGTTTATCAACGAATACCGGTTGACGAAATCCGGCGCGATTCAATCTGGAATGGACCGAACTTCCACGTAGGTGAGCAATCGGTATCCAATCCTAACGATTGGACGCCCGGTGGATTCAGATTAACAGGAGTATATCCAAACCCCTTCAATAACGTTACAACCATCGAATTTGAGGTTCAATCCGGTATGGATATCAAATTGGATGCATATAATATTAGAGGCAGAAGAGTAGCCGAACTCTACTCCGGCAAAGTTTTATCCGGTCGTCACAGCATAAATTGGGAAGCATCTGACCTGCCTGCGGGGCTTTATCTGATTAAGCTGTCTACGGGGGCTTTTGCAATGGTTGGGAAAGTTGCGTTGTTGAAGTAGCCAGTGCTACCTGCCCGTAAATCTTACGAATTTCCTTGTTTATGTTGATTGTATTGTTTAGTTTACTGTAAATGGCAATGAAATTATTCTTTCTGCTATTTAACTTGATTCTATTATAGTTTTAATAAAACGAGATTTTGTATCGGATAATAAGTTTGCCGAACGACAGAAGAAGTGGGAAAGGGTTACAAGAGATTTATTAAGATGACAATTTAGAGATATTTATCTTGCGTTCAACTTGGGTGAAATGTATCTTTACCGTCGTGGCAATTAAGAAAAGTTCAAATTTTTATTTTTAACTAGTGTCTGACCGGAAAGCCCCTTTTTTGTCATTCCCGCGAAGGCGGGAATCCAGATAAATTATTGTTTCTCCTGGATTCCCGCCTTCGCGGGAATGACAAAAAAGGGTTAATATCCAGAAAAACGG
>JAVCDD010000339.1 GCA_030765125.1 Candidatus Hatepunaea meridiana | reverse complement strand
CGTGAAATAACAAGCTTTAAACATGTTATGTAAGTATTTCAATGAACAAACAGCAAAATCTTCAAGATTAAATATATGCCTTAAGTCATTTACTGCTTGACTTGAAGGCTTTTCGGTCAGACACTATCTACTAAATTTGTATAATCGTATAATCTGTTATTCTATTTGCTTAATCTGTTGTGTATGGTTATAGACGAGGATAAGATTCATAACAGATTAAACAGATTAAGCAGATAACGTTAGTAAAAGATCTGCGTAATCTGCGGACAGTTATTCAATCTTCCCTCAATCCCATCAAAACCCTCTCCGGCGTAGCCGGAAGCTCCCTAATCCTCACCCCCGTCGCATCATAAATAGCATTCAAAATAGCAGGTATCGTCGGCATAATGGCGCCTTCGCCGACCTCTTTGGCGCCGAAGGGTCCGTTTGGTTCGATGGTTTCGACTATGATGGATTCCAACGGCGGCATATCAAGTGCGGTTGGTATCTTGTATTCGGCGAGGTTGGCGTTTACTATGTTGCCGCAATTATCGTATTGGATTTCCTCCATCAACGCTTCCCCCATTCCCATTGATATTGCTCCCTGCATTTGTCCTTCGACCTGCGTGCGGTTGATGGCGAAGCCGCAATCGTGCGCGCCGGTTACTTTCAGGACGGTCACCTCGCCGGTCTCAAGATCAACCTCGACCTCAGCAACCTGCGCCGAGCATCCGAATGCCGGCGACGTTCCGACGGTTGCACCCTTGAACGATCCACCTAACTTGGGCGGGCGGTATTTGCCCGTTCCAATGATAGTTCCACGCTTGAGAAATGCAATACGCGAGGCTTCCCGGAAAGTCAGGAACGGTTCATCCGGCAAGTCAGTAAACCCGCGGTGTTCCCATATATATTCGTCTCGCAATGGTTGGAAGTCAAACAAATCGTTTTTGCATTTTATATAACCATCCTCCATAAACAGATCATGTTGAGAAACACCGGTTCGCTCAGCAATGACAGATAGAATCTGATCCCGCGCCGACTCCGCCGCACCCTTGGCAGCGTGTCCCATCATAAGCGTAGTCCGGCTGGAATAGGCGCCCAGGTCAACGGACAGATCGCTGTCGCCGGAGATGACTTTCACATCGGACATAGGAATACCAAGCACTTCTGCCGTAATCATCGCCAGAACGGTATCCGATCCCTGCCCGATGTCTGCGGCTCCCGATTCAACTATGACGGAACCGCCCACCTCGTTGACCTTGGTTACGACTGTGGCGTGGAAGGTGTCGGAACGATAGATTGAATAACCGGCGCCCGACACAAAGAAGCCGCTGGAAACACCGATACCGCGGGATTTTTTAGTGAGGATGTTGGATTTATGAGGAACGGGGCGTGATAAATCAGCCCCTACGCGAGATTTTTGATTTTGATTTCGTTGCCAGACTTCTGTCCAATTAGTAGCGTCCCTGACCTCCTCGATGCATTCTCGCATTCCCAGGCTTGACATATATAGTTCATTACAGGTCGTTTCACCTGCGCCCATTACATTCTTGAGCCTGAGTTCAATCGGATCCATTCCGATTTCGATGGCAATTTGGTCGAGCTGCGTTTCAAACAGGGCGCGTGCAATAACGGCGCCGTGTCCACGTTGAGCGCCACTTGCGGGTTTATTGGTTACCACGCGGCAACCATCGTAGGTCATATTTTTAAGCCGGTAAGGACCTCCCAACAACGATCCGGCATAGTAGACCGTGGCAATTCCGAAGCTTGCATAAGCGCCTCCGTCCAGGACACAATTATGTCGCAGGAAGAGCAGCGTTCCGTCTTTCTTAACGCCGGTAGTCATCGTGTGCCAGAATTGATGCCGGGCTCGCGAGTGCAGAAACACCTGTTCGCGGTCGAAAGTCATCTTGACCGGTCTTCCCGTCTTCCGCGCTAACAGGCAGGTTACCAACTCAGCGGTCGAACAGGATGCTTTCGGACCGAATCCTCCTCCGACGGCAGGTTTAACTACGCGTACCTTCTCAATCGGCAGTTTAAGCGCCATTGCGAGGGTGCGTTGGACATAATGCGGCGCCTGCGTGGAACTGAACATATTCAACCGACCGGAGGCGTCAAACTCAGCCAGAATCGCCTGTGGCTCAATGAAAGCCCCATCCTGCATCTTAGATGTCAGCTTATCAGTGCGGATGTAATCGGCTTCCTTCTCGGCAGCATCGCAATCACCGAAGTTCCAGTGCACCTCAGCGCAAGTATTTCGTTTATACTTCTCGTGGATTTGCGGCATATCTTCATCCATCGCTCGAAGCCCATCGAGCACAGGAGGAAGTTCCTCGTAGTCAACCTCAATCAGCGAGACAGCTTCGAGGGCGGTATCAATATCGACAGCCGCCACAGCAGCTACTTCATCACCAACGTAGCGCACCTTATCAATGCAGAGTATATTCTCATCATAACGAGCGGGTGATACGCCGTAAATAACGGTACCGGCTTCCTTGCCAGTGATAATTGCCTTGACACCGGGTAGGTTTTCAGCCTTTGATGTGTCGATATTGAGTATCCTGGCATGTGCCAGCGGGCTATGCAGGATAGCGCACCACAGCATCCCCGGACGCTTCAGGTCATCGGTATATTGCGCCTTGCCGGTGACTTTGTCAACAGCGTCAACACGGGGAGCGCGGGTATTTAAGATTTTGTATTTCATAATCTGTTAAATCTGCGTAATCTGCGGTTAAAAGCATGCGACAAGAGTGTCGCATCTACTAAATCCCTATCCCGGAATCCATATCTTCTTTGCCGTAACCAACTCAACACGATAATGCAATTCCAACGGCGTGGAAGATTTTGTGAAGAACACTAAACCTTTGTATCCAGTGAGATATTGATAATTCGTTGAAAACAATCCGCCTTCCGCCATAACAACCAGAGGGCTTTCACTCTTGGAAAGAATAGCTTCGAAATCGGATGTCTCTACTTTGACAATCGCACCGGATGCTTTGATTGCCTCTGCAATTTGTTGAGCGGCGACTGCAGCGCCACCTGCTGCTCCATTGGGCATAATAATACCTTTTTTTATTTCAGTAGATGCGACACTCCTGTCGCATGATATCCCGAAGGGATATAATTACGTTTACTATTTATTCATTGAATCCATTTAACGGATTACGTGGACTATGCGACAAGAGTGTCGCATCTACTGGGTTAATTGGGAGGTATAATAATGAATTTATACTCTTCACTTGGTTTAATAAGACCCTCATCTTCCGGGTTTCTAAGCATATAATTCCATTTCTCAATTAATTCTTCATCATTTCGAATAATCCTGTCATAACTTTCCTTTTGCCAAACCGTTCCGCGGGTTCTTAAAACCTCATTAATCCGTCTGGCGCTAACTCCTTTGATTGTTTTTAGAATGCCTGCTAAATCAAACCACACACCAGTTTTCATTTCAAGAGGTTGTAGTATTATATGAACATGATCCGGCATTATAACCGTTATGTATAGTCTATACTTGCGATTATGATCGTGAAGGATAACATCCTTAATTCTATCCAATGCACTTTCTGTCAATCTCTCCCGAATTGAACGGAAAGTGATATAATATACACAACCACCCTGTTGCCAATGAGGTAGATTGTTCTGACGTATCTTAAGCCTTTGAGTAATCATTATTTTCTCAGTAGATGCGACACTCCTGTCGCATAATCCGCGTAATCCGTTAAATGGATTCAATGAATAAATGGTAAACGTTGTTATATCCCTTCGGGATATCATGCGACAAGAGTGTCGCATCTACTTGGTCATTGTGATTGCCGCTTCCTGCACTGCTTCCACAATCTTCTGATATCCGGTACATCTGCATAAATTCCCCGATAATGCTCTCCTGATTTCGGCTTCGGTCGGGTGGGGATTTTTCCTCAACAGCGCCAAGGTATTCAATACCATTCCGGGTGTGCAAAAGCCGCATTGGATAGCGCCGATGTCCACAAACGCTTGTTGGATAGGATGCAGCTTCCCGTTATCTGCAACACCCTCAATCGTGAGCACGTCGCAGCCGTCCGCTTCCATTGCCAACGTCAAACAGGAGAAGACAGGGACACCATCGAGCAGGACTGTACACGCTCCACAATCCCCGATACCACAGCCGATCTTGGTGCCGGTTAAGCCGAGGTCATACCTGAGCAGTTCCGCCAATGTTTGACGCGGTTCAACTGCCACTTCATAAGATAGTCCGTTGATGGTCAGGTTGATTAGTTTTTTCATTATAATGCCTTCTCAACGGTTCTTGAAATCCTGTCTCGACAACGCATTAAAGCTCGCCTGACGAGGACTTCAATCATCAGCTTACGGTAATCCGCTCTGCCGCGATGGTCAGTGATCGGGCGGGCAGCTTGGGATGATATTCGCGCCGCTTCGGATGCGGTCTCAAGCGTAAGTTTGCGGTCTTTCAGATAATCACCGGCTTCAGGAACGAGCAACGGAGTCGGTGCAACCGCTGCCAACGCGATCCGTGCGTTTAATATGGTCTCCTTGTCCGAGTCAAAGATAACTACCGCCGCTGCGCCTACAACGGCAATTTCCAATGCTTTGCGGTTAGCGAGCTTGATGTAGGCGCTTGACATCGGATTATCTGGGATTGTGAAAATGATTTCCTTAAGTATTTCATCCGGTTCGATGATTGATTCCCCGGGACCGATGACGAAATCAGTATGGTTGACGATACGCTGCCTGCGCTTCGATACAAGCACGAGTTTTCCCTGCAATGCCATCGTTGGAATGGATGTATCCGAAGCTGGTCGGGCGTTGCAAAGATTGCCTCCGTAAGTACCTCGATTTCGACAGAGGGGTGAACCGAGAACCGATGCTGCATCGCTTAGTCCGGTTAGTTTTTCGCGGATCACATCAGAAGACTCAAGCTGCGAATGCGTGACCATAGCACCAATGTGAATCTGATTGCCTTTAACCGTAATGTCCTGCAATTCCGGAATGCGCGACAATGCCATCAACCAATGAGGTTTCTCCACGACAAGATGACGCGCCTGCCACGGTCCGACGTGGTGCTGCTGGCAGCGAGGGCGGTGACCATCCGGGATGATCTTACCACGCAGGTTGACCAGCAAGTCCGTTCCACCGGCTAATACTTTTGCACTTTCATTTTTATGCTCCGCCAGCCAGTTTGTTGCATCAACGAGGCTGCGCGGAGCGAAATAATCGAATTTTGGTAGAATCATTTTTGTTAAATTTGCATAATCTGTTATTTTGTCTGCTCAATCTGGTTAATCTGCTGTGAATGGAATTTGGCGAGGATAAAATTCACAGCAGATTAAACGGATTAAGCAGATATTTGAGCAGATAGAAAACAGCCTGAAGGCTGGACTCTAAACTTTTGAAAACACGCTAAAGCGTGGACTCTAAACTTTTTCCCACCGCCTCCGTTCGGAGATCAACTGGGCGGTCACCGAAACAGCGATCTCTGAGGGGGTGTGAGAACCTATGTCCAGACCGATTGGAGAGGTTATACGAGATATCTCTTCTTCTGTAAACCCATCTTTGGCTAATTTGTTCTTGATATCAGTTGCTTTCCTTTTACTGCCAATAATGCCCAGATAAAAAAACGGCTTGCGTATTGCCTGTTTAGCAATTTTATAATCTTCCTTATGACTGTAAGTCATTATTACTATAAAATCGTCTGCTGTCGAATCAAGTTGCATAGCTAATTCTTCAATATCTCCGGTTTTAATAGTCATCGAAGGAAATCGTTCCTTGTTTGCCCATTCGGGACGCGAGTCGTGGATTATAACGTTGAATCCGACTTCACCGGCAAGCCGTGCCGTCGGTTGAGCTACATGACCGGCGCCGAATAGGAACAATCGTGGCGCGATGCCTATCGGCTCGATCAACAGCTTTACATTTCCACCACATACCATTCCGGTCTGACTGTCTTCCCTGTCATTCAGGTTGAACTCAAGCTTCTCAATCCGTTTTGTGGTCAATGCTTCCAGAGCTTTCTCGATGGACAGCCGTTCAATGGTTCCACCACCAACTGAACCGACTATCTCACCGGAAGGATCAACTATCATCCGCGCGCCTTCTTTAAGCGGCGTGGAACCGGACGATTCGATGATTGTAACCAGACAGAACCGTTTGCCGGATTCGATACGGTGAGCGGCTTCTATTAGAGGATTTTTATTTGGGCTTTCATTTTTCATTGTTGTTTACATTTACGCGTTTTTGAAATCTGGGGACAGTATACCTATTTTATTAATAGTCTGAAGCTTTTCAAAGACATAAGTTAAAATAGGTATACTGTCCCCAGATTTCAATAACGGGTTAAATTAAATTCTGCCGCTACTTCAGGAGTATTGACGTTCAAAAGAACTGCGCTGTCGTTAACGGGTATTTCTTTGATTATAACCGTTCCGTCCTTTAAGATTTCCCTCGCGCCGTTATCTGCATCGGAGGATTTAAGTCTATCCCATGCGGCTCTCCCCCACCAGGTCGGATGACCGCGCCTGCCGTTGAACGTTGGTATGATGACTCTTTCCGAAGATACATAAGAATACAGCGTTGACAGCGTTTCTTCCGCGATCAACGGATGATCGATAGGCAGTGCGAGCAATCCCTTCATATCATCCCCCGCCCAATCAAGTCCTAATCTAAGCGAGCTAATCATCCCGCGTTCCGGAGCAGGATTTACGATAATCGAAACATCGGGAAGATGACTCTCGATAAAGCTCTTCAGTGTTAAATCAGAAATCACAATACCAACCGGCTGCCATCCGCAATTCCGTAACCTTCCAATCATGGTCTTAACGACAGGAACTCCATTACGAGCAAGCAACAGTTTCGGGAATCCCATCCGTTTCGAAAGTCCACCGGATAAGATTAGAGCGGGTATGTTAGACGCTTTCATTTTTAATATCTATTTAATCCGTTTAATCTGTTGTGAATTCAACCCGTAGCACATTCAACCCAACCGCGTAGGGGCCGATTTATCGAGTCCCGGTTACTTAGCGATATAGAAGGGGCGTGATAAATCAGCCCCTACGCGTGGGAAAAATTCGTTCACAGCAGATTCAGATTCCCCGGCTTCGGAGAAGCCGGGCTACGAAGTTTTCAATCCTTTCCACCGCTTATCCACCTGCCGTTTGATACCGCGTATTTCTGCGTCGGTCAAATGCGAAAAACGTCTTTGCAATCCGAGGTATTCCTCGATAGAGCGACGCTTCGGGTCGACGGTGATGGTCAGTTTGCCTTTGCGGACTTCGTATAGCGGGAACAGGCGCGTCTCTACTGCGAGACGGCTGATGCGGATCGTGTCGGTTTCGAGCGATTTGTGTCCCGGCGGGCAGGAACAGAACAGATGAATGAACCGGAAGCCCTTTATCCGGCGGGCGGTCTGGAACTTGCGAGCGAAATCGTCCGGATAAGCCGCCGATGCGGACGCGATGTACGGTATATCGTGCGCGCGCATCAATGCGAGGATGTCCTTCTTGGGACGCGTCTTCGGATAACCGACCGGCGTAGTTGTTGTCCAGGCGCCCGGCGGAGTAGCGGACGACTGCTGGACGCCGGTGTTCATATAGGCTTCGTTGTCGTAGCAGACGAAGAGATAATCGTCATTCCTTGCAGCCGAAGCCGACACCGCCGCCATCCCGATGTCAAACGTCCCCCCATCGCCAGCCCACCCGACGACCAGCGTCTTGCGGTCACCCTGCGAACGCAGCCCCGCAGTTATCCCCGCAGCCGTCGAAGCTGTCGAAGGAAAAGCGGTATGATAGAGCGGAACGCCCAGCGATGAAACCGGAAACGGTCCGTCAATAACCGCCATACAGCAAGCCGGAATGACGAAGATGCAATCCGGAGCGAGCAGCTTCACCGCCAGCCTCAAGCTCAGCGCAGCGCCGCAGCCGGGGCAGGCGAGGTGACCGGGGGACATTATTTCGTTTGGGTCGTCTAAGGCTTGGAAGCCTTGGGGGTTGTTTTTTGTCATCTGTTTTACTTTGTTATCTCAATATACTGGTGAGGCGGACAATCTTATCAGCCAATTCAATTGTTATTAGTAAGTTTGTTTTGTAGGAATTCAAAATACTCTCTTGCTTGTCATTCAACGATTGCGTGAATCCTGTTCTTTATTAATTATACTTTGCACTAAAAGCTTTCAAGCTCTTTTTTTTATCATCAGATAATTGTGCTAGTTTATTCCGGTAAAAGACTTCTTTTTCGTCTGGTCGATAATACTTAATAAGTTCATACATTGCCATCAACAAAAAGTAGTGCGCCAATTCTATATTTCCATTAAACTCAGTACCATCTCTTAGCGGTCTGATGGTCTCAATTTCATCTTCAAGTGTAATCTGATCATCAAGTTCAACAGCATGGGTTCCCTTCGACCACTTACGATATAATAATTGATATTGAGTCCTTTGTCCAACACAATCTGCAAGAAATTCCAGATTGTTTGGACCTCCTCTTAGAGAAAACCAATTTTTAGCATTCTTGCTAACCTCATTTTTAATATCAGTATATTTAGGACTTGAAAGAAGCTTCTCAAGAACAGTAATATCATCATCCAGATTAAAATGTTGGTCTAACCACACCGCCATATCTCTATGTTCAGGATTTACTCTGTTGTCAACTTGCAAATCCCGAATAATTCTTGTGTTCCTCAATCTTGTCTTCCACGCAAAATAGTGAAAACTCTTAGATCGAAATTCATAAGTAGAACGATCTTGCAATATGTATAAAATTGACATAAGCGCTTCAAACTCACTACGCAGTAATAACCTTGTAGGAATAACAACGGAGTTTGATATCATAACCGAAATTGCATCAACCATTTCAATTATATGTCGAAGGAGTAATAAAGGTGGTTTGGAGTAGATATCCTTACATGTTTTTGATAGACGACCCAATAGATGTGTAGCATAATTGATTTCGATTTCAAGCCCTTTGATCGGTTTTTCAACATGAGGTTTCAGCAAAACCACAGCTAGATCACGCTCTAAAATTCCTTTGAGAGATTCTTCACACATCTGTTTTCACCTAACGTAATTTGTCCAACTCTTTCTGTGCTTCAGGAAGCCCCAATTCCTTTGCCTTCTGAAAGCTCCGACGGGCGTTGATTTTGTCTTTTAACCCATACCAATATGCTAAACCTCGGCAGTAATAAGCACTGGCATCGTTTGGATCAATCTGAATGGCTTTACTGAAATCAGTCATAGCAAGGTCGTAGTTGCCTTTGCTACAATATGCAAGTCCTCGAGAACTGTAAGCTTGGGCATCGTTTGGATTAATTTGAATTTCTCTATTGTAATCAGCGATAGCATTGTCATAGTCACCTTTGCTACAATATGCAATTCCCCGGTTGTTGTAAGCATCGGCATAGTTTGGGTCAATCTGAATTGCACTATTGTAATCGACTATTGCTTGGTCGTAGTCACCTTTGTTCTTATATGCATTTCCACGGTTGTAATACACTATAGCACCGTTTGGATCAATTTGAATTGCTCTATTGTAATCGACTATTGCTTGGTCGTAGTCACCTTTATCTACATATGCACTTCCACGGTTGCAATAAGTTGCAACATCGTTTGGGTCAATCAGAATTGCTCTATTGTAATCGGTTATTGCAAGGTCGTAGTCACCTTTTTTCACATAAACAGTTCCACGGTTGTAATAAGCCATGGCAAGGTTTGGGTCAATCTGAATGGCTCTATTGAAATCGGATATAGCATGGTCGTAGTCACCTTTTTTCACATAAACAGTTCCACGGTTGTAATAAGTCCGACTCCAGTCAGGCTTCTGCTCGATGGCATAAGAGTAATACTCGATTGCTTTATCAATATCATCGGTTGCAAGCCCCTTTTCAAACCATTCCGTTGCCGAAAACTTATCACTTAGACTGTTGCGTTGCTGTTTTATCTCCTTGACCTGTGAAGCCTCTGCAAGTTCTAACCGTTGTCTGAGTTCCACCATATCACTTTGCAGTCGAGTCACCTCATCCTGAAGCATCTTCCTATCGTCAAGCTTTCGCCGGTCTTGAACAAGCTCTTGTATTTTACGGTTGACATCTTCCGTATCGACGCTGATCCTGCAGGTCAGATAGAGGACGAAAACACCGGCTTCTTCCTTCCACACTTCCGCGTCTATTTCGGTGTTCGTTACGCCTGCGGTGATCGCCAGTATTTCCTTCTTATACTCAGTTTCATCCTGAAATTCAGTTTTGCTTTCCGTGATACGCTGCTTCAGTTCAGTCGTGCTTTCGATATATACGCCAACCTGCTCAAGTATCTGCCGTTTGGCTTCGAGGGTGGCAAGTTCGCGGAGTTCCTGGCGGGACTCGTTTTCACCCATTACATACCTTACCGTTTGAGTGAAGACTTTTTGTTCCGCCCAGCAAAGCGCTGAAGAAATAAGCAGAATTGTGATCGTTATTTGGATTAGTTTTTGGGTCATTTTTTCTCCGTATTCACTCGTAGCCCGGCTTCTCCGAAGCCGGGGGGTGTCGGTTTAACAAGCATTCCACTGATCGTTGTTGGTTTAACAAGTAACCCCCATGTTGTTGGTTTAACAAGTAATCCCCATGTTGTTGGTTTAACAAGTAACCCCCATGTTGTTGGTTTAACAAGTAACCCCCGTGTTGTTGGTTTAACAAGTAACCCCCTGATCGTTGTTGGTTTAACAAGTAACCCCCATGTTGTTGGTTTAACAAGCATTCCCCATGTTGTTGGTTTAACAAGTGTCAGGGCATTGTCGGTTTAACAAACATCCCCGGCTTCGGAGAAGCCGGGCTACGAAGCCGGGCTACAAAGCCGGGTTACGAAGTTGGGCATTGTCCGTTTTATAAGCATACGAAGCGGTAATTTATAATGGTTCACCAGCTAAATCTAATTCGATATCACTTGCCCAATCGGCAGTATAGAGACCTTGTTCAACAAATAATTTGAAGCTTGAATAAGGATAATCCCATGGGCTTTTAACTAATCCGTGTTTTACCGGATTGAAGTGAATATATTCAACATGTCTTCGTAAGTCTCCATCGTCACGTATCATATGCTCCCAAAACCTGCTTTGCCATAATGTGGTTTTTCGTTGTGATATTTTGCTTGGCTTCACGTAGCCCGGTTTCTCCGAAACCGGGGAATCCTTGTCATTCAACACCGACAATCCCGGCTTCTTGTCATTCAACACCGACAATCCCGGCTTCTTGTCATTCCCTCCCAAAATCCCCGGCTTCGGAGAAGCCGGGCTACGTGTTATGTCATTCGGGAAAACCGGGTTACGTGGAAAGAAAAGATAATTCATTCGCCTTTTAAAAAGATGCATCAATTTGGAAAAGGATGTATCACCTTGCTTAAGGATAATATGACTATGTTCACTGATAAAAACAAAGGCAAACAACTCCGCATTATGATCCTTGGCAATATTTATCCATGATTTCCATTGCTTTACAAAATCATCACTCTGTCGGAAATAATGCTTTCGATCTTTGGTGACATAAGTAATGAAATATAAAGCTTCAGGATTGTCGACTTTTGCACGTCTATATCTTACCATAGTAGAATTAGAATTATTTGGTTTCAGAACACGTAGCCCGGCTTCTCCGAAGCCGGGGATCATTGTTATTATCCCAGCCGGGGATTATCGTTAATTATCCCAGCCGGGAATTATTGTTAATTATCCCAGCCGGGAATTATTGTTAATTATCCCAGCCGGGAATTATTGTTAATTATCCCAGCCGGGAATTATTGTTAATTATCCCAGCCGGGAATTATTGTTATTATCCCAGCCGGGAATTATTGTTATTATCCCAGCCGGGAATCATTGTCGATTGACCTGCGGCTCCTTCCCCGGCTTCGGAGAAGCCGGGCTACGAGGCTATCAACTCTTCCAACTGAAAACTATGCCGTATCGGGTGCATAACCGCGTGTTCGAGCATTGAGTCTATGCAGTATTCCACCTTCCAGCGCGAGGTGTATGTCGGAATGTGGGCTTGTTCCTCAGTTATGTCAACCAAAGGGAACTTCCAGCGCTCGAGTAGATACTCGAGATAATCGTCTGCTTCGGCTTCGATAGTATCAGTTCCCGGCGTCTTACGTATTTCAAGATCGGGGAGGTTTAATACCTGGCACATCCAGATAATGTATCCTCGCGAAGCCCTCAATACATGATGCAATAATGCTTCAAGTGATTTATAAGAAGAATCATCGGTTACAGGAAGTATAATCCCTTTTCCCTTCGCTTCCCGCCAGATATTCAGGAAGCGCCGCATCTCTCGTTCGTGAAGAATTATTGTTGCACGAGCGCCGCGATATTTGTAGGTCAGTGACCTCATTTTTCTCCTCTTTTTATCCGTTTAATCTGCTTAATCTGCTGTGAATGGAGTTGGCAAAGACAAGATTCACAGCAGATTAAACGGATTAAACAGATTTACAATTTAACAATGAGACAATGAAACAATGTAAATCAAACCTTAACTTCCATCCACCTAATCAACTCATCACCCCCATTACCGATAACATCCTCAACTTCCCTCGCCAATCCTTCAGCCGTGATCTCCCTTCCTCCCAGACCGGCGATAATACCTGTAATATTGACCTTCTCCGGCGTGTCATAAAGCGCTGACCGTATCTCCTGAGCGAAGATGCCACCGTGACCATAGGAACAGGAGCGATCTACGACGATCAGACGATCTAACCCTTGTGTTAATCGGCGTAGTTCGTCAACCGGGAACGGTCTGAACATCCATAAGCCGATTGATCCGACGGGGATGCCCTTGTCGCGCAGGATGTCAACTGCCAGAGTCGCCGTCCAGGATGCAGTACCGGCGCAGGTTATCGCATACTTTGCATCCTCCATTCGGTAAGGCTGCAACGCCTGGTATTTTCGTCCGGTCAGACGCTCCCAATTGGCAGTCTCTTCCTTTACAATGGCGGGAACCGCTTCCATTGCTTTTTGGAGATGATAGCGCGATTCCATCCAGCAGTCAACGTTCATCATCCCGCCGAATGCTTGTGGTTTTTTTGTATCGAGCTTGAAAGCAGGCTCGCGGGTTGGGAGGAACTCGTCTACAATTGCCTGATCGGTGATGTCGATCGCTTCGTAGGTGTGGGACAGGACGAAAGCATCGAGGATCATCATCGCAGGAACGGATACGCGCTCGGCGATCTTGAAGCACAGCAGCGTCGTGTCGAACACCTCTTGATTGTCGCGGCAGTAAAATTGCATCCAGCCTGTATCACGCTGCGACAGGCTGTCCTGCTGGTCGGTGAATATCGTCCACGGTGGAGCAAGGCTGCGGTTGACCTCAGCCATTACTACCGGCACGCGTCCTCCCGCCGCCCAGTGCAGCATCTCGCACATGTGAGCCAAACCCTGGCTGGATGTGGCAGTGAACGCTCTCGCCCCGGTCATAGCCGCGCCGATGCAAGCGGACATCGAGGAGTGCTCGGCTTCAGAATGAATGAACTGCGCCGTCAACTCCCCTCGCGCACACATCTCGGACAATTCCTCGACAACGCTGGTCTGGGGCGTGATCGGGTATGCGGCGATTACGTCGACACGTGCCGCCTTAACCGCATGGCTGACGGCGTGATTTCCGGTGATTACTTTTTTCATATAATCCTACATTAGTTCTAAATATCAGAAGGAAACACAAAGATTGAAACTCTGGTTTTTTCACAAATTGACAAATATCACTTGCGTATATATTATAAATGTGCTATATTAACATATACGACCAAGACAGCCGCGAGTGTGCGACTGGTGGGTGTAAAATCCCCTTGGCCGCTTGAAGTAAGCCCAATGCCTTTGCGTTGGGTTTACTTGTTTAGGGCCATCGCTTAATACCGCAACCATCTGACTAACAGTGTGGTTTGCTGTAATGACTTTTTGCATATTATTTCATCATTCCAACGAAATTATGAAACCAGAAAAATATAAGGACTAATAGTATAGTGTTAATCTAAAGAAAAACTGACCTTATATCCTCTGAACTTTACTCCCGGAACTTCTGAAATGGCATACTGTAGTTTTTTATCAATTTGTTTAGCAATGATTAGTCCCTCAACCTTATCTTTGGGTTCAGCCAATTCTTTCCTCACCCAACCCATATAGCGCAGAATTTGACCCGCGGTTGCATCGCTGGTTTGATTCCGTTTCAATTCGATTACAAGCCATCGGTTTTCAGTTTTATGTTTTGCTAAAATATCTATTTCCCAACTTCCACATGGATATTTATAACCTGCTTTATCATTTCCCTCTTCACTATAAATATCCCATTCTTCGGACAGTTCTGTAAGTTCCCAATTATCAACTAAGAATTCATGTAAATACTTTTCTAAACCAAAACTGAAACTCGAACGAAGTTCTGCTTCCGGCTCAATCCTATCAATAGCTTCTAAGTATTCAATATCTTCAGTCGGTGAGGTTCTAATTGCCCACCAGATTGAATCGAGTGTCCATAAATCAACATCGATTGTTTTAGCCAGCTCTTTTAATATGCCATTAATTCTGAGGTACTTTTTACCCAGCGAATCACCTCTCTCAAAGTCAGGCCAAACTCCCAATTGTTTCAATCCACCTTCTGATGTATTATTCCAAACACCATAATTATGAGGTTCTGTAATAAGGAGGATTGCAGACATTATCGCTCGCCCCATTCCATCAACCATTCGATTTACTCTGTCAATTCGTTTATCTATTTCTAAATTGACATTTAAAAGCACCTTCAAAGCCTCACGTAGTTGATCCATATCTTTACATATTTTCGCTTGCGATCTATACAAACCTGTCCAATGACGATTATTCTTAAAATGCAGGAATCGCTGAAATTCTTCCTTTGTAAGAGATTCTATTCTTTTAACATTAAACAATTCACTATATCTATCAATTACTTCATCTTTTGGTTGAACAATGCTTTGCATTAGATCTCTATTATTAAGCATCTTTGATTTGGCTTGTTGCAACCTATCAACTACGCTTTGATTTGCACGATTCATGTCATCCTCTTTCACATAAAGAATTCTCTGGATTCCAGATCAAGTCTGGAATGACATCGACGTTCGAGGTTGTCACAATTTGTGACAACCTCATTATTTTCCCCGATATCCCCTTGCTTACTTGCTTGCTCTTCCAACAACACCATCACCCACTCCAGCACCGCTGTCAGGGATGTAAGCGCCCTCGTTACCAGCTTTCCCTGCCAACAGCCTTCCCAATGTCGTATTCATTCTGCAGGTTGTTATCCGTTATCCCTGCGAGCAGTTCCTCCAACTCGTGCAGCGTCTTAGCGGTGTAGTAGCTCTCACCGCAGTTCTGACACTGAATCAGCGGTATGTCTTCGATTACCGGTAGTTTTTCACCCTTGCCAACGTTTTCGGTCACGAGCTGCACTATCACCCCTTCCTTGCCACAATTCTGACAGATCATAATTGTTAACCTTCTATTGTATAGATTGTGCCGGAGTGCGCAAGCTTGCTTGCGCCTGCCGAAGCAAGCTTCAGCACTCCGGTTCGCAAAGACCGAAGCAAGCTTCGCCACTCCGGTTCATCAGGACTCCTTCATTTCTTTAATTCTATCGCTGCTCTCGGGCATTCCGTAGCGCATATAGAACATCCTTTGCAGTAATCGAGATTGAATGATAATTTCGAAGTTTTCGGGTCGCGCAGAACAGCGCCGTCGGGGCAGAAGACGTGGCAGTTGCCGCAGGAATCACAGCTTCCGCAATGGAAGCAGCGTCCAGCTTCACGAGCGATGGATGCTGCTGTTAGACCGGAAACAATCTCGTCGAAGTCATTTTGTCGTTCATCAGGGATTCTCTCTCGCTGCCTGGAACGTTTCTTTAATGGATGATAAGCGATGTTCAGGTCTGAAAATGATACGGGATTATGGTTGTCGTATTGATTTCCGTTTATGTATGCTTCTGCGCTGACGGCGATAGAGTCGCCTAATTGCGCTGATTCCTGCAATTGGTTGGTATTCCCCTGTAAATAACGATCAATCGCAATAGCAGAGCGCTTGCCGGTTGCGATGGCATAAGCAACGGTGCGGTCTCTTTCTGCGAAATCTCCTCCGATCCAGATACCATCGAGATCGGTTCTTCCCCATAAATCAATCGGCTCAAGTAAGCAGGTTTCTTCAGTGTCCAATGTCAATGCTTGCGGATCGAGCGTTTCACCGACGGCGTCAATGACCGTATTTATCGGGATTTCAAACTCACTGCCGGGCACAGGCACAGGTCGGCGGCGACCACTCGCATCCGGTTCGCCTAACTTGTTGCGGATGCAGCGTATATGAAGTTCCTTGCTGTTTCTGCTGATAGATACAGGATTGACAAGAAATTCGATTTCAACGCCCTCCGCAATTGCAGCCTCGACCTCCTCCTCATAAGCAGGCATTTCAGCGCGTGTCCGGCGGTAGAGGATGACGACCCGGCTGCCCATTCTCAGAGCGGTACGAGCAGCGTCAACGGCGCTATTGCCGCCACCGATGACAGCGACGTTTGCGCCCAAATCCGGTTTCCTGCCTATAGCCGCATTCGCAAGGAAAGGAATGGCGCTGATGACGAAGCCACTCGTTTCACCCTCGATACCGCTGTTCCGATGCGAAGCTGCGCCCGGGGAAAGAAAGACAGCGTCGTAGTTACGTTTGAGGCTCACTAATCCATTCTTCGGATCAAGCGGTGCATTGCAATTAATCATAACGCCCAGATGCTCTATCCGTTTGAGGTCATTATCGAGTATATTTCGGGGGAGTCTATACGCTGGAATACCATACCTGAGCAATCCACCCGGCTTGGGAGCCTTTTCGTGGATTTCCACATTATGCCCAAGCCTGACCAGCAACCACGCTGCAGCCAACCCCGCCGGACCTGAGCCAATGATGAGGATTCTTCCTGTGTTGGACTTGGTATCAATCTTATCGGGAAGGATTCCAAGCCGGTTAGCTCGATCACCGAGGTATCGTTCAACGGTGCGGATCGAGACCGCTTCATCAAGTTGCGTTCGATTGCAGGCGGTTTCACAGGGATGATAGCAGACTCTCCCGCTGACCGCCGGTAACGGTTGTTCCGCAAGAAGCAGCCTGACCGCATCGTCCCATTTACGCTCCCCTGCCGCTTCCAGCCAGCCCTCGATATCGTTCCCCACCGGACAGCCTGACCTGCAGGGAGGAAGCCGCTTGATATAATGCGGCGTAATGTTCCGCCAGGAGCCGGTTTTGAATACGGTTGTTCGCCCCCAGGAGATCGCAACCGGAGGAATCTCGTCAATCAGCATCTGGGCGATTGGTTTTGGGGCGCCGTTGCAGATGTATTCCTGAGCTTTGGGGGGGATTGTTTGAAAATCAGTGGTTTTTATCAAAATATCACATTGTATTTGTTAATTTGGATTGGATTCTTCCATCAAATGCGGATACTGTCTTATCAGAGTTCTTGTAAATGCAGCATATTCAGCATTGTCCTTAACTGCCTCTTCTATTATTTCCTTTGCTTGAGGATCTGTTAATGATTTCTTAGCAATGTATGCAATCCGTTTAATCATATTTGACCTATGTTCACGTAATTCGTTACGGTTTAGACCAAGTAAATTCTCTGTCAATTCACCGCGTTCAGTAATACCATAAACACTTGCAAGATGTGCCGTTTTATCATATACAAATTTAAAATGATAATCAGGATCGTCATTGCAAGGATTGACAATCGGTCCGCCTACATTGGCCTCAGGGAATTTCTCACCTTTATTTGCCGAACCATTACAAACACCACAAGCGAGTAACAGATTTGACCACTCAAAGGTTAACTCGGGAAACTTTGATGTTGGTCGGTAATGCTCAACATGACCATATTCTATATGAGTCATATCACTTTCACAATAAGCACACTTACCTTCAAACATCTTCACTAATACCTTTTTGATACTCTTACTTTTATATTTATTCTTTGCTAATCTTACTTCTTTCTTTGTGCTTGCATTGTTAAGCTTCAGTAACCATTCATCCGCTTTCTTTCGAAGGATGTTTGGTTCCGGTTCACGCGTTACTCTAATCATCTATATGCTCTTCAATGTACTTCTCCATTTTATCTTCAAGAGATCCTGGTTCAGGTGGACCACCTATTGGACGAGCCTCTTTCATAATAAGCGAAAGATGACCAAATTCTTCTTCTTCCTGCTCTGTTCTTTGACTCCCCTTTCTTATTAAAGTATCATATCGATCAATTTTACTTTGTGTTTGTGGTGAATAGGTTGAAACCAAGCTGAAAGCTTCGCTCTGTAAGATTCTGTCAATGTTCATAGCATACACGTTTTTAACTTCTTTCACCTTGGCTTCTCCTTCAATAAGGTCAAATTTCAATGTCAATGCGTCTTCACCTGCACCTGCTGCAATTAAGGGACTATGAGTTGCCACGAAGAACTGAAGATTAGGAAATTGTTCTCTCAACCAAAAGGAAATATCTCGTTGCCAAGTAGGATGAAGGTGAATATCTAATTCATCGATGAGAACTACACCCTCTTCTTTTAATGGATCATCGCTTTCAGGAAATGCCTGTATTAACCGCCAGATAAGATCACCAGAAAGAGCAAGAATACTTCGATAACCATCGCTTAAAGCGATGGTGGGAACTTTTTGGTTGCCTATCCTGAATAGAATTCTTGCTTCTGAATTAATACTATCAAATTCAACGCCATCAGGCAGAACTTTGTTAATTGCAGCTATACCAAGCTCCTTATAACGTTTTGCATCATGGTCATTATCTTTAACAATACGGAATTCAAGATACACCAACCATCGTTCAAATGCAGATAACGGTTGATCTTCATTATATTGAGTAATAAAATTAGTATACCTTGCTTGCTGTTCTAATGATGGAATGATAATTTGACTGGATCTTGTTAAACGTCGAAATGCCCCGTAACCCACTGCAAACCAACCTTTACTTTCAGATGAGAAAGCATTTTTCCGTAACCATATCAATCGAGAGTTGCTAGATTCCTGTATTGTAGGCTCAGAATATTCTTTGTTGCGGATTGAGAGTTTCTTGTTGCCTGTCAGAAAGAATGTATATCCAAATGATTTTGGCACTCTGTCTATTCCAGGATCATTCTTCCCGCGATGTAAACGTACAGTTATCTTCCCAGGTTCAGTTTCTTCTCGAAGCCAACCTTCAGGTCTAGGAAGAAGTTGTTTAGCTCCGTCAGGACCCGCCATAAGAAGTCCTAATGCCTGAATGGCAGTACTTTTCCCTACGCCATTTTCACCAAGCATTGTAATCCATTTATAAGGTTCACCTCGTTGAGTCAGTTTCAAAGATAGAGCCTTAAAACATTTTATATTTTCAAGCCTGAGTTCATCAACCCACATTATTAGTCTCCTTTTTGGATTAGTGTCCCTTTTCTGTTTAACTCTAAATACCGGTAATAAATTTACAGTTATCCACATTAGCATGTTCCATTACTACGTGAAAAACCATTATGATACCCGATTTATTGCTGTCAACCGCGAGGTGAAATATGGGGACAGTATACCTATTTTATGAATACTCTTTATAATAACAACAGTCCATAGAAAAATAGGTATACTGTCCCCATATTTCAATACTTCCCCTTCTTCAAAAGATTCCCCGATATTATGAGTCTTTGAATCTCGTTCGTTCCTTCAAAGATGCGGGTGATGCGTGCGTCGCGGTACATCCGTTCGATGGGATATTCGGACATATAACCCATACCGCCATGAATCTGAACTGCATTGTCAACTACGTTACAGACCGTCTCCGAAGCTACCAGCTTGCAGATGGCGGCTTCACGGGTGAACGGTATGTTATTATCGCACATCCAGGCGGTTCGGTAAGCCATCGATTCGAGAGCGTATACCTGCGCAGACATATCAGCCAGCATCCACTTTATCGCCTGCAGGTTACCGATTGGTTTGCCGAACTGCTCGCGTTCCAGCGAATGTTTAATTGACAGATCAAGCGCTTCCTTAGACACTCCAAGGCACAACGATACTACCGACAGGCGACCAACATCCAGCGTTTTCATCGCCACGACAAATCCTCGATCCTTTTTTCCCAGCAGGTTCTCTTTAGGAACTTTAACATCCTCAAAGAAGAGATCCGTTGTATGGGAGCCGCGAATGCCCATCTTTTTCTCAGGTTTCCCTGCCGAGAAACCCGGCATATCGGCTTCGACAATGAAAGCGGAAATACCTCTCGTTCCAGCGCCGGGGGTTGTAACGGCGAAGACTGAATAGACGTCTGAAATACCGCCGTTGGTAATGAAGGTTTTCTGACCGTTGAGGAGGTAATGGTCACCCATATCTACTGCTGTGGTTCGAAGCGCTCCGGCGTCGGAACCGGCTTGAGGTTCGGTCAGGGCGAATGCGCTGAACTTTTCACCGCGAGCCATCGGTCCCAGCCATTTTTTCTTCTGTTCGTCGGTACCTGCAAGGTATATAGCCATAGCGCCGATAGACACATGCCCGCCGAGCACCACTGCAGTTGACATACAGCCTCGCGCGAGTTCCTCCATCAGGATGCAGTAGCTGGTCTCGTCGAAACCGCCACCGTCGTATTCCTCAGGGAAAGGCAGCCCTGTCATCCCCAGTTCAGCCATCATATCGAGGACTTCTTTGGATACTTCGCCCTCCTCATCAACCTGGGCGGCGCGGGGGCGCAATTCCTCGTTGGCGAATTTGCGCGCCAGTTCGCGGATCATTTCGTGTTCTTCTGTGAATGTGAAGTTCATAATTTCCTTGTAAATATATGTTCTGAGTGCGCGCTTTAGCGCGTGTTAGCTATATCCAGCATTCTAAAGATATTACGCGCTAAAGCGCGCACTCAGAACATTTTTGTTAAGTTATCCTAATTGCGTAATCACTTCAATAATACCGCCCTCTGCGTCCTGATCTGACCATTTGAACTTGATAGCTTCATCAGGTATTCCCCGGCTGACGCTGAAGAAGCATCCCACATCAAAGTTTGGCTGCCGGATGCGGTAAAACCTTCAAACAAAGTAGTGATGCACCGCCCCGATATATCGAAGATGTCAAGTGAAACCATCCCCGGTTGTTCAATGTTGAAGCCGATCTGCATCCGGTTGTTGAACGGATTGGGATATGGAGACAGCAGAGTAATACCGTTTGGGAGCGCTGGATTCGTAATGTGAGGCACACTAACCGGATCAAGACCTGTCTTGACTAACCACATATCAGATTCACCTGCACCGAACGACTTTGTATATCCTGCCAGAGCAAAGCTGCCGTCATTCAACTGTATGACAGCGGAACATCCATCCCATTCTTCACCACCAAAAGTGCAAGACCATACCTCGCTACCATCATCATCGCACTTCACAAGGTAGAAATCGAATTCGTTTTCATCTTCTTCATTGTTTTCGTCACTGAAGGAATTACTGTCTCCAGCCAGAGCGAAGCAATGGTCGTTTGTTTCGGTGATGGATAGACATGTTTCGTGTTCTTCTCCACCAAAGCTGCGCCTCCATATCAGCTCACCTTCGGAATCGATCCTTACCAGTTGATAATCGGAATAATCCTGCTCGGGAACATCACAGTATCCTGCCATTGCAAAACCCCCGTTTTCAACCTCAACGGATGAATTGAACGAGTTATACAATCCATTATTATCATAGGTGCAAGACCACTGTTCTTCAAGATTACTGTCGAGCATCACTATGTAACCACTAAGCGATTCAAGGTCGAATGATCCGGTTCCCCCCACCAATACATAGCCGCTGTCAGAGGTGGCAGTAACATTTGTAAAGAAATCAAACTCATCACCACCCCAGGTTTGCGACCATAGTGAATCGCCGTCTGCATTGATTCTTAGGACTACAGCATCACCGTTTATATCGTCAGGGAAACCGGTATAAGCCAAACCGGCAAGCAGATAACCCCCGTCGTAGGTCGGGCAGATTGAATAACAATCGCTGAATCCCTCTTCATAGGTTCTCGACCACACCACTTCACCATCCTCATCTGTTCGGATAATGTAAAATCCCAATTCCCATATTGTTGATCCTTTCGTTCCAGCAAGGATAAATCCATCATCCTCTGTCTGTAAGATTGAACGGCAATCTGCGCCACCATCACAACTATAAGTCTGTGAGAAGATCGCTTCGCCTTGTTCATCGGTCTTCACAAGGTAAAACGCTCTTTCATCATTATCGAACGAATAGCTGTAACCTGCCAGCGCGAATCCACCGTCGGAGGTCTGAATCATTGCATTGCACCGTTCATCCTCAGCACCGCCAAACGTGCGAGACCAGAGTGAGTCCGGCTGGGCGAGCAGGTCACCTGCGCCGATTGTAAAGGCGGTTAACAGCGCCATAATTGTGGTTTTTTTAATCTTCATTTCTACTCCTCGCGATAGTATTACTTTGTCAATCATTCCCGAAGGGAATGAATGTGAATAGCGATGGATGAAACCCACCGCGGTCGACAGCATAGTCCGAAGCATTGCTGTCAGGGACGGCGCCCTGACAGCAGGTTAGACCTATCCCGTTTTGCGAGGAATGAAGTGACGAAGCAATCTATTATGCAAACGACACTTGTAAGATTGCTTCACTACGTTCGCAAAACGAAGCACTCTCCCATTAGATTTGGAGACCCCAGGTAACAATTTAACAATGAGACAATGAGACAATCAAACAATAAACCCTATTCCGGTATAAACACCGTTCTCAATGTCTTCGGATCGTTATTTCGCAACAGGTCGAATGCATCGTTGATGTTGTCGAAGCCGACGCTTCCGGTTACCAGTTCCTTTACTTTGATCTTGCCGATGCGCGCCATTTCGATTATGCGGGGGTAATCCACCGGGCGGCAGCCGAGCGAACCTACTAACGACTGCTCGAAGAACATCAGCTTGGAAACGGGTATCTCGGCGGGGAGATGCGTGTAGCCGATGACTACGCACATACCGCCCATTCGGATAGTGTTGTAGGCTGCTGTTATGGTCTTCGGGTTGCCGATAGCTTCGAAAGCCACGTCCACGCCGTCGCCGATCAGCTTCTTGATAGCCTTGTCGACCCTTCCTTTCTCAACCTCAGCCGGATTGATGGTGTATTCTGCGCCTAACATTTTGGCAAATTCCAACTTCTCCGGTACGAGGTCAACTGCAATGACCGAAGCTCCCACCGCCGCAGCAACCTGGACGCAATTGATTCCTACGCCACCGCAACCGAATACTGCGACCCAGTCACCCGGCTTGACATTAGCACGGTTGACAACTGCGTGGAAGGGCGTCGAAATTGCATCTGCGATGATTGAGCCTTCGATCAGCGGGACTCCATCGGGGATGGCAAGCGTATCTTTTGCCGGAGCAAGCAGATACTCTGCATAAGCGCCGTCGACGTGGTTGCCGAACATCTGCATATTCTGGCAGATGTTCTCCCGCCCGGTACGACATTGCCTGCATACGCCGCAAGACAGCACAGCAGGCAGCAACACCGGGTCGCCGACCTTCCATTTAGTAACGCCTTCGCCCAATTCAGCCACCGTTCCCGACGCCTCGTGCCCCAGGATCATCGGCGGTTTCTTAAAGGTCGGTACGCCGTGGTCGATGTAGTGCATATCCGTGTGGCACACACCGCAAGCGGCGACCTTGACTAATATCTCTCCCGCTCCCGGTCTGGGAGTTGGGACTTCCTCAACCTTTAAAGGTTGGTTGGGTCCGTGAAAGACTGCTGCTTTCATTAGATACTCCTTAATATATAAAATTAAATTTATTGACTTTTTTCACTACGAAGGGCACAAAGATCACGAAGGAAATCTTGTTATTATAATTGAGAAATCTGCTATTCTATCTGCTCAATCTGTTTATCTGTTGAATACTAACATCTAATTCTCGTGTCCTTCGTGCTCTTCGTGGTGAAAATTGAATTCCTTATCTTCTAAATACACAAACGAAGTCCGCTCACCACTATGCAACGGGTTTATGGTTTCTGTTTTATTACAATAACATTGTGGCGGATAGAAATGTCCATCCTCCCCGGTCTAACATAGATCATGTATTTCCGGATACAACTGTTTCAAAGTCACCGGTTTCAGCAAAAACACAACACCATCTTCCACCGGATACTTAATCCCACAATTTTCACATATATAATAATCCGATTCACATTTCAGATCAGGTTCTATGCCATTCGTCAAACAAACCGGGCAGGTCATAGCATCTGTAATCGAATACTCGACAGCGGTTAAATCACCTGCCTTGATACATTCGCCTGAAATGTCACCACCCCATAGATAATTCAAGATGTAATTTAATGTGAACTTAAAGCCGTATAAATCAGAATATATCGAACCGATGGAATGCAGCTTTATGTTCTTTTGGGCAAATCGGGCGAACGTTCTGCGCCACACGCTTGTCGAAATATCATCGTTCTCGATAACATCGTACTCTTCCTCGTTGCAAACATATTCAGCGAATAAATGATCTAAGAATTTCCTGATGATGCTTCTGCCGATGTGTTGTTCTGAGAATACCTTGTCGGTTTTATATAGATTTAAGTGAAATCCTTTCTTGTAGGGTTCTTCGTCGAATAGAAACGTGCCGCCGGATGATAAAACGCGATGGATTTCCTCGACTATTGGCGCCTGATCGGGGAAGTGATGCAGCGTCTGGTAACAGAAAACGAAGGGTATTGAACCGGTCTTGAAGGGCAGATTATACAGATCAGCGCAAACTCGAACCGGCATATTCTTATCGAAAACATCCTTGTAATACTCACAACTTTTCAGCATATCAAACGACAGATCAGTTGCAGCTCCCCGCAAATTCAGATCGGTCTCCATCACCAACGACCTCTGCCCCCGCTCAGCGCCGATCTCAAGGTAAGGCGATAATACTGTGCCCTTATCTTTCAATTCCTTCATCCGCTTCAGCGTCACATCCATCCGTTCGCGCAGGATTTTTTCGATATTCTCCTTGTCGAATTCATCCTCAAATAGCTGATCCCCGTCAACCTGCTGCTGAACCAGTTTTCTTCTGAAGGTTATTTCACCGAGTTGGTTATTTATGGTTTGATTGTCTGATTGATTCATTGTTTCATTGTTCGATTGTCAGTAGATGCGACACTCTTGTCGCATGGTTTCCATCCGCCTTGTCACATGGTTTTCCTTCCGCAGATTACGCAGATTACGCAGATTTTTAAATTTCTGTTTCAATCTGCGTAATCTGCGGATGAAAGAATCACGCGACAGGAGTGTCGCGTCTACTGATTTATTCCTTTGCGAGTGTAAACCACAAGGATTGGCTTGACCTCACCCTCGAAACAAATTGTACAGCCATCGCACTCTGCTCCCGTGAAAGGTTCGATCAGTACTTCAAAGCCAAGTTCGCGATATAGATCCGCCATCTCTGAAATGCGTGGTTCCTGCCCGAAGGAGCGTGTTTCCCAACCCTCCTTCTCCGGAGCGCAGGCTGCTGGAGGAATGTCGCTATCCTTCAAACTTCACAACCGGATTCAGTTTACGGTCAAGCGCTAAGATCCCTGCAGGTCGAAAATCGTTTGCCTTGAAGAACTCGATGATGTTGGGCCAATCGGATGGAACTAACGTGGTCATCAGTTCAATCCCCGCTTTTTCCGCCATTGAGCAGTAATCATCCAGTAATGCCTTGCCAATTCCAGAACGGTCATAGTCAGGGTCGAGTCCCAGCGTATCTACAGATGCAACCGGTTCAGCGATTCCGTATTCGCCGCTGTTAGCCTCACCCATAATAAAACCGACCACTTTTTTATCCATTTCAGCCACCATTGCTAACTGCAACTGAGCGTCCTCACCCAGTATACGGCGGAATTTCTTCTCAAAGTAGTGGTTGCGGGGATATCCGGTCGCCAAGCTGTCAATATGAACGATCTGGTCAAAGTCATCCAGCCGTAAATTCCGGATGATAAGGTTGGAAATATCTTTTTTTGATTTGGTCATTGTTTTTCCGATAAAAGAACTGTATTTGGGTTCGGGATGAAGTTTGCAAGTTCACAAGTTACAAGTATTAAACTTGACAACATGCAAACTTGCGAACTTGTAAACTAAAATAAATCATCCATTTCGTCTTCACCTGGGAGTTCCCCAAAAGCCTGCAAATGCGCTTGAATGAGTTCGCTCTCACGTTTAGTGTACATCGGGTCAAGTTCCCAGCGGCAGAAGTCAGCTTCGATTTCGTCCTCGATAATCTCAGTGAAGGAAGCTTTCAAGTCGGATGAACCGGCTATCTTTACCGGGCGTTTTGATTCATCAGCTAAAATTATAACGCCTTCAACTGCCGGAATTTCTTCTATTAGTTCAAGTGTGAATTTATGCCACGGATCGGGTGGCATCGGTGATTTTGCTATTTCAGCCCTCAGATGACAGCGAAGGCAGCGTTCTGCTTCCGTTATTGCCTGTTCACATGAGAAAGTCCGCTCATAAGGTTCTAATGACTGAACACGAACATCAGGATTTAATCGTTCTGGTCTTTGACCCTTGCGATTATAAAAATCGGGAATAACTCCCAAACTTGGTGAACCAACTCTACGCTCCGCCGATGCTTGTGAAGGTGATGTTCCGTCCAAATATGTACAAACCTTCGCAGCAATCTTTCGACCATGCGCCATTGCATCAACTATTGATGTGGGACCGGTTAAGATGTCTCCTGCCTGGAATATTCCCGGCTTATCCGTTAGAACATCTTTCAAATGAGATGGAGTTCGCTGACCGATTGACACGATTAGCGTATCAACCGGCATTGTGGTGGTTTTCGTGTCGTCATATTCCGGTGCAAACCGTTCCTGATCGTCGAATACTCGCACACATCGTTTTAGAACAACGTCTTTGACCTTGCTGTCCTGCCCGTCTATGTGCAACACTCCCCAACGATGACGAATCTCTATTCCCTCTTCCAAAGCAGCGGATAGTTCATCCTTGTGCGCGGGTATTTCATCCGGTGACTCCAGACAGATCATAGTAACTTTAGCAGATCCAAGCCGACGTGCAGTCATAGCAGTATCAACGGCAACACTCCCACCGCCTATTATGATGACTGATCCATTTAACTGTTCGATTTCACCAAGGTTCGCTCTATGCAGGAAATCAAGCCCGAATTCAACACCATTTAATTCCTCGCCCTCTACATTCAGATTTAATGCTTCAGATAGCCCTACGGCAATGACAACGGCGTCAAATCCATCATTTAGTAATTGTCCTGGAGTATAGTCGTTTCCTATTTCAACACCGAGCTTGGTTTTCAAACCCAGGTTAAGGATATGTTCTATGTCTTGGTCGACAACCTCTTGCGGAAGTCGGAAGTTGGGGATTGCCTGTGTGAGCATTCCACCGAGTTTGTTATCACGCTCAAAGATGGTTACCTCGTGTCCGCATTTAATCATATCCACCGCCGCCGCCAACCCGGCAGGACCACTCCCGACTATCGCTATTCGTTTACCGGTCGATGGCGCTTTGTCTATCTCTAACGGTTTATCACCGGCAACATCACTGACGTAACGTTTAAGAGCACAAATAGCGACCGGTTCATTAAGTGCGCTCCGGCGGCAGGCATCCTCGCAACCGTGGAAGCAAGCATATCCGAGCACTCCCGGCAAAACCGCCTGTTCACGGATGAGTTCCAATGCTTCAACATCTTTCCCGTCAGTGATGAGTTCGAGATAACCCGGTATATCTATCCCCAAGGGACAGTGAGCAGTACACGGCGCCTGATTGTCCACTAATACTTCGATGCTTGGTTGATCGCGCAGTGCGCCGGTAGGACAGACCTCAATACAAGCTCCACAGTAACGGCAGTCCGATTCCGGGAAGGTCGTGCAATTAGCTAATCCAACCCAAACTCGTCCTTGCGATGCAACGGCGCCAAGTGTGTCCACTTCTCGTACATCCCGGCAGATTCGAACACATCTCAAACAATTGATGCACAGTTCGTAATCACGGATAAAGAGCGGATTAGTGTCTATTTTCGGACGACCTTCCGGACGATAAGCGGGAGTACCGCTGGGGATACCTATGTATTCCGCAACCTTGCCGATCTCACAGTGTCCTAATAACTCGCAGCATCGTTCTTCAACCGGAACGTCCATACTGCACTGTATCCGGTCGCAGCCCTCTTTCTGAGCACAGGTCAGGCAAGCATGCGGGTGATGGGCAAGGATTTTTTTCAGCGATTCACGACGAGCAGTTACAAGATCGGATCCTTTGGTTCTTATCTCCATCCCATCAGCAACCTTAGCAGTGCAAGCGCGTTCAGGTGATCCGTCGTTGATTGACACCAGACACAAATCGCAATGCGGGAAATCGTCTTCCTTTTCAGTGGAGCTATCATGCTCGATCTGTTTCTCACCTTGCCAGATTGACTCCAACCAGTTGAACGGTTTGAAGGGGTTAAGTTCGGGATGACTGCATAGACCGGGAACGTATATCCCGTTTTTTAGGGCAGCTTTGCGAACCGATAACACATCAGGAACGGTTATCTCTTTCCCGTCAATAGTCAGCTTAACTTGATTCAAAATTAAACCTTTTATTTAACCGCAGATTACGCAGATTTTTTGCTGTCATCCCGAAGCTTCGGGATGACAGCAAGTTGACTCTGTGCCCTCTAATTTCTGCGGTAAAAAAATCTACCAAGAATGCCCAATCGCACCCGGAGTGCAGGCTTTTATGCACGGCAGCGGGGGACGGTTTGATACTGGCTTGCAGGGAGCGCATTCGTATTTAACTTTTTTGCGAAATTCCTGCTTGATTAACGCCACGTCGTCGTCGTAATCGTCCGGTTCAATGATGAACATCCCGACGGGACAAGCGTCAACGCATCCGTGATGGGAGCAATCGATGCACTTGTCGGTGTCTATCGAGATGTAATATTCACCCGAACCGTCCATATAACCGTAATTAGCGATCATATTTCTACCTTTGTTTTAACCGCAGATTACGCAGATTTTTTGTTAATACTCTTAGTAGATGCGACACTCTTGTCGCATGGGTGAATGTCACTTGTCGTGTAGAAACTCAAATGACGGTGACGCCTACGCTACTGAAGAAAAAATCTGTTAAATCTGCATAATCTGCGGTTAGAGAAAACCACGCAACAGGAGTGTCGCGTCTACTTCTTTTTCATCTTCTTTTCGTACAACGCTTTGGCAAACAGCGCAGCACCGAGGGCACCGGCGATCTGGGAATCGATGTCAGAACTTAGGGCTTTCATACCGAGCTCATCCTCGAGTCTGTGAACGACACCGATGTTCTTAGCTATACCGCCTGTAATCGCAAACTCGGGTTCGACGCCCAAACGTTCGATCAAAGTGAAAACACGGTGCGCCATCGCTGATGAATATGCAGCGAGCACTAGATTCTTATTCCATCCCTGGCGCAATAATCCGGCAGCTTCTGTCTTGGCAAATACTACACAAGTGGATGAAACCGGATCGGGCTCATGATCTACTTTGAATGACAGTTCACCGACATCCTCGATGGAGACCTGGAGCAAATCGGCGAATACCTCCATACCGCGACCGGTTCCCGCGGCGCATTTGTCGTTCATCAGGAAGTTTGTTACCTTACCGCGATGATCGCAGCGGATCGCTTTGCAGTCCTGACCGCCCATATCGAGGATCGTGCGGACTTTGGGACCGTACATAAAGTTTGCGCCGCGAGCATGACATGCGATTTCGGTGATAGCCTTGTGTGCCATCGGTACGTTGACGCGTCCGTAGCCTGTACCCACCACGAAGTTGATGTCGTCAATTTCAAGACCGGTATTCTCCAGCGCCCAGCTCATTGCATTGCGCGCGCTGTCCGGTGAGTCGGAACCAGTGCGCATACTGCTGAAAGCGTACAATTTACCATCGACTATAATCACCACCTGCGACGACACCGACCCAACGTCGACACCGGCGGATATAATTTCTCCGGCATGTGGATCAATATCTTCGTCGTGCCAGTTATATTCTTTCCAACGCCAGAATTCTTTTTTCTGGGGCATATTGTTAATCTCCTGTTCCATTTTTACAGTAGTGTTCCTTTATCGTTGTTAGTACATCCAGACACTCTTAACAACCATGTAGGGATATTACCTTAGCCTGTAGCATCCCGAACAATCGGGATGGACTTTAAACTTCTATAACATCGTAATTTAACCACCAAGTTTGTCGTGCGCAATCCACGCCGCTCCCTCAGCGCCTACAAATTCCGGGTTGTCGGGAACTTGAATGACCATTTCGGTGAGCGTTCGTTTCATAGAAGCAACAAAGCCGACGTTATACGCCATCCCACCGATCAGGATAACCTCCGGTTCAATGGACACGCGTCGCGCCATCGACACGATACGACTGGATATAGCGTCGCAGACGGCGCGGGTGATGTCGTTCTTGGGAGTGCGGGCGTGCAGTAATGACACGACTTCGCTCTCTGCAAAAACGGCGCATTGGGCATTCATCGGGACAGCTTTATCGGACGTCAGAGACATCGGTCCGAAATCCTCGATTGTGATCTCCAGAGCACGCGCCATCGCTTCCACAAAGGTTCCCGATCCGGCGGCGCACTTTTCGTTGATAGCGAAGTCCTTGACGCGTCCCTCGGGTGTAACGATAATAGCGCGTCCCTCCTCGGCTCCGATGTCGAGTACAGTGCGCAAATTTGGGTTTCTGGCAATTGCGCCTCGCGCCGCTGCGCCGACCTCGGTTATTATATCGGTGGCAAATGGAGCTGTCTTTCTGCCGACTCCGGTTGCGACGGTTTTATCTACCTGGTCAAGTTCTATCCCGGCTTGAACAAGCGCTTCATTCATCACTTCTTTCGCCAGGATTTCCTGTTCAAATCCTGAAAGTTTCTTGACCCGGGCGATTACCTGACCATCTTTCATTATTACAATCTTAATGGTTTTAGCGCCCAGATCCATTCCGGCTGTTATCATATAAGGTTACTCCGGTTTGAATTTATTTTACCGCAGAGAACGCAGAGGGAACAGAGTTTAATAGTTTAGAGTCCAAAGTTCAGAGTTCAACCTTTAGGTTGTCTTGTGTTCAGAGTTCAGAGTTCGACCTTTAGGTTGTCTTGAGCTTAAATTCCACTCCGTTAGTTCGGGAAGGAAAACAACCTGAAGGTTGAACTCTGAACTCGGGACTCTGAACTCAAACTCTTATCTGTTTAATCTGCTAAATCTGTTGTGAATTATTTATTTTTACGTTTTATCGATTCCCAGCGTTTCCATAAACGCTTCGATGCGGTCTTGGGTCTGACTTTCGTCGAATTCGCGCTCGTCGCCCATATTGCCCTCGAAGGTCATTATGGGGATGCCGGTTTCAGCGATGCCGAGACGGTTCTCAGCAATACCACAGGACAGTCCCTCGCAACCGCGGTTCATGTGCAGCATCACGCCGTCAAGTTTCCACTCTTTAGCAATGCGCAACATCATCTTGGTCTTGAGGTCAGGATCATAGAAGTGCTGCCACTCCGGCTTGGACAGGTTCCAGTCGGCGAGTACTCGTAGCGCCTGGTCGCGCGTGTCAATAGGGATGCCTTTATCCATAGGCGTCGTGCGCGGTCCCCACGATCCGTCCGGTTTGTCCTCCCAGATGCCTTCCAATCCGAAGGTGTAGAGGCTGCCTATTGAGATGGCTCCGAACTTTTCAAGGTAGCGGAATATCTTGAGGAAGCCCCACGGCGGCTGAGTGTCGGACATCAGACGGCAGCGTTCGTTGGCTACTGCCGCGATGCCGCGTTCGACGCGATCCTTTACCTCATCGAGCAGTTCATCGTAAAAGTCAGCGACATCCTTAGATGATTTCTGCAGCGTGTTGAAGACGTAAAGTGAGTACATAGACTTTTCATCTAACGGCGCGGGGACGTTTTTGTTAAATGTGCAGATTTCAGCCCAGGTCGACGTTGCGCGGCAGTCGTTTTTGACCGCTTCGATTAACTTTTCGTCATCGTATGTGCGTCCGGTGACCTTTTCGAGGAATTCGATTGATTCGTGCATCTGGTTGACGACGAACATCAATCGGTCCTCATCGAGGTCTTTATACGGACCGACGGAGACGTCTATGCAGAAGTAGGGAATATCCTCGTGTTCCGCGACGTGCTGATACCACTTAGCGTGGCTGCAGCAGATATGATCCTGGAAAGCAAAGTCCGGCTTGGGATATTTTCCGCCCTGGTTGTATTCATTGAGGTACATCGATCCCCAGTAGTTGCGCATATAGCTGCACAGATCGCGCGCCCAGCCTTTGGATTCGGTAGCTTCGAGGCAGCGCAGCGAGAACTTTTTATTGAAGGCAATGGAGGCGGCATACGGCTCGCCGGTGATCGGGTAGATATCGTCCCCCAGTCCGGCAGGGATGGCATCGAACGACCAGGCGCCGCCGGTCCAGCGCAGTCCGCCGCGTTCGTGAGCGGAAGCATAATCGCGGTAATACTTATCCCGCAATTCCTTAGCTTTATTCCAGCATTTTAAGGGTTCTGTTGGGTATTTTGGCATTGTTTTTATTTACCTGTATGTATTAATTATGGTCTTAATTCGGTTTTCAGTTCCACACAACTTCAATTCCGGGGACATCACTGAACATTACATCACTCGAAATAATAGGTACTTGCAACCATTTCGCAGTGGCAAGTATCAATCTATCGTGAAGCTCGTAGAAATCAATTGTAGAAGCAGTTTCAATGATTTCAGTGGTTAAATCAATCACGGAATACATTGATGATCGATTGATTTCGTCTAATGTCTCTCTCAAATCTATTTTGATTCGTCTCTTTTCAGACAGATACAGTATTTCCATCAAACTAATCACAGAAATGTGGAAATAATCGCTATCAGCATTTTGAACATTAAGAAGTTTGCGGGCTTTTACACCAATTTTTCCACTATCCGTAAAGTGACGGACTATCGTGACAGTATCCAATAAATAATGCACGTTAGAATTCCCTCTTTAAAATGGAATCATTCATCTCTTTCCGCAAATCTTTAAGCTCGGAATCCAGATCGTTAATCTTTTCAAATCCCTTATTCTTCCAGATACCACGCAAATTAGTAGGGGTTTGTTTTATCATCTCAGATTGAGCCAGAATGAAATCAATAAAAGACTTCACTTCATTGACTCTCTCTTCTGGCAATAATGAGATTTTCTCTTTAAGTTCCATTTTGTCTATCGTTGCTGTTGACATTATTGCTCCTTCGCCTTATTCCAGCATTTAAGTTGTTCTGTTGGGTATTTTGGCATTTATTTTCCTTTAGTTAGCAAGTTGGCAAGTTTGTAAGTTTATAAGTTTATAATTTAGCAAGCTCTTAAGTATTAATTCTTTATCGTGCTGTCATTCCCGTGCAGGCGGGAATCCAGATTATGTGTTTTTGAAGATTCTTTCGTAACATCCTGATCTTCTTTTGTACCAATGGAATACCAAATATCTACTGAACTTTTATGCATTTCAAGGTCATTTAGAGCTTGTTCGGACATGGGAACAATTTCCCAGAAGCCTTTAATAATCATTGCAAATGCTACCATAGTTGCCGTTATAGAAGTTCTTATAGATGTATCTATGGATTCTTTATTGCCCTGTCGCAATTGTAAAATACTCATGCTTCCAGAATGGGCATAGCTGCTAATATGGTTGTAAAATAATTCAGAATAGTGATTGTTTAAACCAGCATCTCTACCTAATTTAATCCATGAAGGATAATATCCATGATCCTGTAACGGTAATCGCCAATCTTGAAAATTCTCAATTACATATTTCTGTTGTTTAGCTGTAAGGTATTTAAACTCCTTGTTCTGTTTAATTTTATCTCTAATTATTTTTACATTCACTTCGTCTGATTTTCGAACAGCCTCCTTATCATCTCCAGAGTACCTTAAGTCTTTCATCATTGATTGCCTTTTTAATAAATCGCTTAATTGCCATTTAAGATATCTTAGCTGTCTCTCATCACTATTATTTGATGTGATGAACAAGTAATAGAACACTAAAGTGGTCTCTAACAATGCTCTTGTAAGGACGTTAATTGATGATACATCTACTAATCCTTGAGTTAAAATTGGGATCGGAGTGCCATATGTTAAGTGTTTAATGGTACATCCGTGTGAGAACGCCTTGTATAACATCATATCCGCATCTAATAACCAGTCGTTTCCAATTGAAATAATATCTGTTTGTTTTGTAAATTCTGAAACCAGAAATATAGAATCTACCAATAGACCAAAATCCCTTCCATTTTCTATTATGGATGATGTGAGTTTATATTTTTTATCCATTTTGTATAATCTTAGAGTCAAATTTTGTGTATTGTTTCTCAGCTTCATGAGATATGAAGATTTCATACATCTTCCTTAACCTCAGACCATTTCTTGAATCGTCCGGCCTCAAAATCTTCATCGCCTCGCATTATGCTTTCCATGAAATCCTTATCATTGATGATCTCTTTAGTTGCTTCAAGCTCTTCTTTTACTTTCAGGAAGGCAATGAAATCCGCCGCTTCTTTCTTACAGTTTCGGGATAACTTTTTGAAATCACTGAATATCTTCGCTTCAACGAGCAATGTCTCTTTGCTCATATCAGACTCCTGCGTTTTCTTCAATTGTCTGTTAAAGCTGTCGCCATATTTTTTCCGCAACATCCTTCGTAATCCCGGCTTGCCTCCATATCGAGCTTAAAGTTCCAGATGGAATACTCCTTTTATTGCGTGGCACTATCACGACACGAATCCTGCCATTGTATTCCCCTGTATATACATCTTCCTTACCTCTCCTTTTCAGGATAATGCCAATCACGCGGAGAATCCGAGCTACATCTTCGCTTGAGAGATTCTTAAGCATATTCAAGTTCAAGCGGAATAGCTTTTAAGGAGCATTCCCTCTTTCTTGGCTCCGTAAAAAGAAAATCCTTCAATTCACCCATAGGAACGGGGCGGTATATTTCATCCTCGCGCCCTTCATCTTTCATAAATTCCAGATACGTCTCTACAGCATCCTTAAGTCCCTCAAGGGCTTCATCCGCTGTATCCCCGCAAGAGGCTACGTCCAGCTCTACACACAGGGATGCGTATTGTTTGCCCTCTTTCTTTATAAGGCAGGTGTAATTGCTCATAATCAATCCTTCCTTGTAATTAAACTCTCAATTAACGGTACTGTTCTGGCAATCTTTCGATAACAAACGAACTAATCTTTCGGATTAACCCAATAACCAAATCAGCCTTACTTTTCACAAATGTCTGTCTCTTCTATCTTACGAACTCCATATAGTTTAAGCTGTCTGAGGACAATCGAGCGCCAACCGGTGATGCACCTGACAAACCCATCTATCTTTCACACTAGTTTCCCGGTAAACACCGACGAGTTCTTAACCAAGATCACCGTCGGCAGCTTCTCAACCATCTCAATCAAGGTGTCAGCGTAAGCTGCTTCCTTACCGGGAACCGGATCGGCAAGTCCGAGGAATACGATTTCCGCTCCGTTCGATTCGTCCTTCAATATATCCTGGAACGATTCACCAGATCGCTGTACAATCACTTTCGGTTCCGCTTTTATACGCGTTGATGGTATCATTTTATGGAGAGAATCTTCCATCTTATTCTTCAAATCATCACTGGTTACAACACTCTTAATAGTTATGTGACTACCATACCATTCCGGATTGAGCGACAGAAGATGTGCGAACAGCAGCATCATATCACCGTTATATTGCATACCGCGCCACCAAATATCTATGCGCTTCGTCCGTTCCCATGTTGGTTTGGGAGCAATCCTGCAAATAAGCAGCGATTTGTTGAGTCTGCTCAAAGGGCGAATCAGCTTCAATTGTCCTATTAATCGTTCCCGCTTCGTCGACCATCCGAACATCACCGTATTAGGTGACAAATCACCAATACCATTCGCCTGTACAACCGTTCTAACACCCTCATCGTAGGATGGGACAACGTAAACCGAGTTAAAGGCAACCATACCGTTAGACAACATATACTCATCAGCATCCTTCACCATCCCATCAAGATTGCGACTGTTTTCATCGAGGTTCTGCTCTATTAACTGGCAAACGTTTAGTATCCCCCTATGCTGCCCCAACCACAACGCTAACCGTACCAATTCAAGACGTTTATGGACGTCTCCGGCAAAGAGCAAGAGATCGGGTCGCCAATTGCGTTGATCAGTTGGAAGAGTTTGCAATTTTGATAACGCTAATCGCGCTGAAGACATCCATAAACCTCGACGCAGATCCCCAAACGATCTCCGCATCGCCCTTCGCTTGAGCCATAACCAGATTAAAATCTCCATAACAATCGCAATCAGGCAGGCTAACTTGTTTGTTAAGAACATTAATATCGTCGCTCCGACCGCTGCTGATAACGAGAGAAACCAGGGGATTCTTATACGAGGTCTGAACGACGGATCACCGATAAGCGATTCCAACGCTGCAACCAGATTTACTGCAATGTACAGTGTAAGAAAGAAAATCGTTACTATAGGCGCTACTGCATTTAAACCACCCATCATCACCAATGCCAACGCCAGCAATCCGGTAATATAGGTCGCTATCATCGGCTGTCCATCTTTCGTTGTCTTGCTCAGGAAAGCCGGCATTATCCGGTCCATCGACAGCGATTGCAGAACCCTTGGACCGCCGAGCACACTTCCTATACTAGAGGATAATATTGCCCCCCACATACCAGGCAAAATCAGTATCGAGACGAAAGCAACGTCCATCCAGATCAAGCTGTTGCCGACCAATTCTTCTGGTGGCGCAGCAAATGCGAGAACAACAGGTATAGTCATATATAGCAAGAATCCGGTCAATACTGCTGCCATCGATCCGAACGGGATCGAACGTCCCGGATCCTTCAAATCACCAGACATCCCAACACCAGCGCTGAAACCCGTCACCGCAGGAAAGTAAACTGCCAATACCATCCAGAAACCGGTTGCATCAGGGTATTCACCCCATAACTGAGGTGTATGCAGCGGTTTTGTAAATACTCCAATCACCATTACAATGATCGATATTCCCACCCCAATCATTAACGGCACTTGAATTTTCAACGCAACCGAAGCGCTCTTACCGGAAATAACCGTTAATATTATAATAATCACTGCAGTTATTAGTGGCACCGGGATATCGGTCCAAATGAACCTGAATGATTCTGCCAATCCGAACGAGTACAATGTTATAGATGCTGTCCGTGCCAAAAAAAGCGGAACACCGATAGCGCCACCCATTTCGAGCCCCAGGCTGCGAGAGAGAAGGAAGTATTCGCCTCCAACTCCAACGTTCATATTGGTAGCGATGGTAGAAATTGAAAGAGCAGTAATGAATGTTAACAGACTACAGACTATTACAATCAACAACGACGGGATTAATCCGGCGTTTCCCACCATCCATCCGAAACGGAGGTACATAATGACTCCCAGGATGGTGAGTAACGATGGTGTATAAACTCCCAGGAATGTACCAAATTTGCGATGTTCAGTGGGTGTCGTCATTTATATTGTAATTTTGAACCAACTCCAGTCCTTTTTTTAATGCAGGATTAATTCTATCTAATCAGGAGATATACCCTTTCTATTAGGTTTCGACATGTACAATGCCCAGCCGAGAACCTGATTGGACTTCTTCAGTTTCTCTTGTGAATCCATTTTGTACATCCTTGTTTTATTACGTAGGGGCTACTGAAAAACTCCAATATTTTACAATATCTCCCTCATTTTGTCAGTAGACCCTACGTAGTGACAGATTCCCTCAACTGGCATAGTATATATGTTCCCGTCAGGTTTCTATCCGGAAGGTTTGGGATTGAAACCTGACAGCAACGCAGTACAACAATTCCTATCACTATCTATTTAACACACACCTGAATAAGCAAAACCAACATAAGAATCGTAACAACCGCCCAACATATAGGACTTACTGGTTTTGGGTAATGTCGAAGCCTCTCTTTTACAGGAGGTAACGAAAGAATTCCCACAGCGATAAAAGTGATTAGAAACAATACTAAGCCGTTATTCACAAAGTATACAATACCGACTACGAACATCATTATTGGCATCAACCAATCGAGAATCCGGTCAAATCTCTTTGGTTTTCCTTCTGAATCCATTTATATATCCTTGTTTTTATCTCGTGCTGTCAGACGCTATCACCTGAGAGAATTCTGTTTAAGAGAAGCTAAAATCAATTCTTACAAAGAATTCCTAAACCTGTCTCAAAATCGTTGCCCCCGGATAAAATCCATATCTTTCATAAAACGCAAACACCCTCTCGTTTCCATAGACTACACCCACCTTCTTCCGCGTAACTTTATGTCCATCCATCCATTCCAGAGCGTTTTTCATCAGACGGTCACCGATTAATAAGTTCCGGTATTCCGGTTCAATATAGATTGATTCGACCTCACCCTCTTTGCCAATACCCGTGTCAACAATAGTGCTCAGACAATAGCCAACTATCCGACCGGTATCCGTGTCCTTCGCGAGATCAACCTTGATGAACTCGCCTCGCACCTTGTTCAGGAGAACAGCCTTCCGGCGTTGGAAAGTGAAGGGTGAGAAGCTATAACTGAAATACTTCGTAACCGTCTGATGATGCTCGCTGAGCTTAAGCCATAATGGCTCGATTTGGTCTAATAGCTCCTCGTTTCCTTCGATGTATTGTATATCATGCATCGTCAAATAATTTGAAAGAAGTTCAATATATCGTGTGGTCCAATGGTCATAAATGTAAACGAGTCACCTTCAATCGTCAGAATTATTCTATAGCCGTCATCAACTCTGATTTCCCAATAACCTGGCAATCTCTTAATCCTCTTCAATCTTAGAGACGGATGTGTCCTATCCTCTTCTAACCGTCGTGTTGCATTTCTTGCTTTCTCTTTTACTCTTGTAGGGAGCTTTTTCCAATCACGGCTGAAGCGTGGGGTCCAATAAACAGGCATCTATTCCTCGTCCAGCTTGTACAGCATCTCATCAACGCTATCGGCTTTTTCAAGGTCATTTTCCCTTAGTTCTTTTTCCGCCTGCTGTATCGCTTCCTGCCAATAAGGCGTAAACAGATATGTCTCATCTTTCGGAATGAGCATTGCAGGGATAAGCTCAAGGTGACCATCCTTAATTGCAGCGATAAAGTCATCACCTTGCGAGAGATCAAGCTCTTTAAGTATTTCCTCCGGCAGCGTTATCTGGTTGCGGCTGCGTATAGTTATTTTCATTTCAACTCCTGATAATCAGATTGGTTAATTCTTCATTACTATAACTTCTCTTTAAATTCCTCCCTCACCGAATAAAACACATCCAGCATTATACTCGGCTTCATTTATTCGCAGACTCAACCATCCCAAATGTCACTCCCGACGGTTCATTGAACAGGCATATCTTCGTCCCGCTGGGCAGTTCAAATGACTCGATAACTATAAATCCTCCCTCCTGCTCGATCAGTTTGACTTTAGACTCGATGTCTTCAACTCGAATGTAAATGGTCAGGAAAGGGAGCTTGGCTTTCTTCAGCGTGAAGATCCCGCCGCCTTTAAAATCGTCCGAACCAGCAGTGACCGGAAGCTCGTGGATGCCGATTTGCGTATCATATTCAAAGTTCCAACCGAAAACTTTCTTGAAGAAAGCTACAGACTTGTCAGCGTCGTGGGATGCTAACTCCCAGTAGCAGATTGGATTGTTTCGCATGGTTTTTCTCTTTTTATCTGTCAAGCGCGGTGGCTTGGCAGCCTGATAATTGGGCTCTAACAAGGTGGCGGACAAGAATGTCCGCCCTCCTCATGTTTTTAAAACAGGTCTTCAGAACCGATCATCTCAAGGAAAGCCTCTACCCTAATTCTAAACGGTCCCAATGGATTCGTTGCATCAAATTCGAGCATCAGGTTGGGGATATCGTTGTCGTCCAGGAACGCTCGTAATGGCACCATATCGGTTTCATGCGGGTCGCAGAATTTCTGCTGGATGATGACGGCGCCCTCGACGTCCCACTCGCGTGCCAGTTCGAGGATGTGATCGAAGCGTGTACGTTTCTCCCAATCCTTCGCGGGGCATGCCGGGCGCTGGATGTATCGATCAGCAATAGCGGTCATCCGATCATCCTGCGGATCAACCAGATTCCAGAAATAGCGCGTGCCGGTACAATGATCGTCCTGTACAACCGTTGCGCCTACCATCTCGACCAACTCGATGAATGGTATATCATCGTTTTCCGAGCCGATGAACATCAAACGAGCCGTGTCATCCCTATCAATTTCGCGGTCGGGAAGCTGCTCCAATACCTTCCTGATCTCGGTGGAATGTTCCTCCTTGTCTACCCATGTGCTGGAGACGGTCATATACATCGCTTCCGTGCCGGTTAATTTGAGATTACCAGCTTTGCGGTATTCGTATACATCCCGCATAAGCTTCCGGTTCTCGTTGACTACCTCAATCCCATGATCCAGGTCGGCGTTGGTGATAGGTTTGCCGTTGAAAGCTTCGAGCGCTTCCTTGAATTTGACAAGTTCGCTTCGGTGATAGGGCAGAGCACTCGGTGACTGCACCTTCATCGGCATATAGATATAATGCTGAAAATCCACCGGTACGTGTAGTTTCCAGGATATGAATGCCTGACGTAAATGGATGCAGGATTGCGTCAATAGGATGCCGTTGAGATACTCGTGGCGTCCCTTTAGTCCTTGCGCCAGGACGTCCCGGCAGAACGGGCAGTACATTCCGAAGATATGCTTTTCAGCGACGTCCTGCGCTTCGTGTGCGCCTAATATTCTGGTAGGCAGCCATCCGGCAGCTACTATAATTTCTTCCGGGTTGTAGCTGCAAAAACAACCCATAACCTTTCCGCCAGTGCGTTCTTTCCACGCACGAGCGTAGTCGTGACGATTGTCGTACCAATGTTTGAATTGTGAGAACATTAACTCCTCTATATTTTTTTGAACCGCAGATTACGCAGATTAAACAGATTTTATTTTTGTTGACCAAGTAGTGATGTAATTCATTAGTAGTCAGGTTTGTCCCAAACCCAATAATTACAATTTAATAAACACTCTCGTTTTTTAATCTGTTAAATCTGCGAAATCTGTGGTTAGATATTATTCATCCTTCCATTCAGGTTTTCGTTTTTCAGTGAAGGCAGTCAATCCCTCAACCGCATCGTGTGTGGACATCAGGCGGTTGCGGTATATCTCGTCAACCTTCTTTATTGCTTCGCGCGGATCGAGTTCAAAGCCTTTAAGTGTTGCCAGTTTTGCCAGCCTAAGTACTTCGCGGCTGTTGCCGGTCAGTCTGGCTGTGAATTTGTCAACCTCTTCTTCGAAAGCATCCACAGAAACCAACTTAGTTACCAGCCCCATTCGCTGAGAAGTTTCAGCATCGAATACGTCGCCGGTGAGGATGATTTCCAACGCTGTGGCAAGACCGTATTTATCAGCGAAATGTGAAGCCGCCGCTGGAGGCAGTACACCAACCTTAATCTCAGGCTGCCCGAACTTAGCTTTTTCCGAGGCGATGATAAAGTCGCACATAGCAGCCACTTCGCAACCTCCGCCCAGGCACATACCATTCACGGCGGCGATAATCGGCAGCGGATATTCGCGAATCAATTCGCACAATCTGCTGAAGACGTTGAGCATATCTCTGAATTTATCCGGCAGATGTTCTGACACGTCCGCCCCGGCAGACCAGGCTTTACCCTCACCCTTCAGTACCACAACACGGTAATCCTTGTTGCGGGCTGCATCCTTAAGCGCTTCGATCATTTCGACCATTACATCGCCAGTCAGGATGTTGACGGGTGGGTTGTTGATGATTATGTCCAGGCGGTGCGGTTTAGATTCTAGTTTGATAAATTTATCATTCATTTTATTCTCTTTATAAATGTTGTAATGTTGTGATGTTGTAATGTTGTGATTACTACTTTTTTACTTTGCTTAGGTAACCGATAAATCCTTTGATTTGTTTTGAGATAGTATTGATTTCGTTTGTGCATTTATCGAGTTGATCTTGCGAAATGTAATCTAAATCAAAAGCTAAATAAAGATGGCTTTTCGTCTCTGCTGCGGATGAACAGAATATCTTAGAAATTGAATAAACTCCTTATTCGATCTCCTTTCAAAACCTTCAGCGATATTAGCCATAATCGAAATGGCTGAACGTCTGATTTGATCCTTCAACGCATAATCTTTGTGGAACGACTGATTGTATGTCAGTTGATATACAGTCTTTACTAATCCCCTCGAAACTCGCCAGACCTCAATATCCTCAAAGCTAGTAATCAACATGGTTTTACCCTCTAATGTTGTGATGTTGTGATGTTGTAATTATTAAATTCTGTGATGCTGTAATTCTGATAATCTGGAATATGTAATGTTGTTCAATGAATCCATTATTAGTAATGCAGTGCTGTCAAGATAATAATTGTATAAGTCAAATACATCCTGATTATACAATCACAACATCACTGCTTCTTAATCACAACATTACAACATTACAACATCACAACATCACAACATCACAACATTATGAATCAACCTTAAACGGCAAACAAGAATTAGCCAGAAACCCTTTAGCCTTTTCGATAAATTCCTCATCCGACAGCTTTCGTTCCCGCCATTCTACATCGCCGGTTTCGAAGCCGAGGATAACATTCGATGATAGTCGAATCGCTTCTACAGCGAGTTCAAACAGGTGCGTACAGCCTTCCGACCTGCCGAAAAGTCCCGCAATTCTGCGCGTAATCCCGCGTTCGATCTTCAACCCGATCAGGTTCTCAACGAAGTGAGCTGTCTGATCGCAGATTTTGAAGGGCGTCTTGGTCATTTCAGCGCGGGCGTCTATGATAGTCCTGTCGCTCACCCGTACCAGTATCTCAACCCGCATATTATGATTCAGATCCAGCAGTGAAGCTTTAGTTCTGATGAGATCCTTGCCTTCGCGCGATACGGCGGCGTTGATATTTCGTTCGTAGATTTCCATTTTAGTTTCGTAGTTTCGTAGTGTCGTTGTGTAGTGGTGTCGTAGTATAGAGATTCATTCTTTTGTTTTGTTAATGTGTTTTATGAAGGCTTTGATTTTTTTAGTTACTGTTTCGATATTACCAGCGCACTCATTGAATTGATCTTGAGTGATGTAATCCAAATCAATGGCTAAATACAAATGGCTTTTAGTTTCAGCAGCAGATGAGATTGAATACCGTAAGAATCGAATAAATTCATTCTTCGATTTACTGCCGAAACCTTCAGCTATATTTGCCATAATCGAAATTGCAGAACGCCGGACTTGATCCTTGAGAGCGAAATCTTTACTAAACTGTTGATTATAGGTCAACTGATAGATGGAATTAGCAATATTCCTTGCAATCTGCCAAACCTCCAAATCCTCAAACCGAGTAACCAACATAACCCTACTCCTTATGTTTCCCAACACTCCAACACCACGACACCCCGACACTACAACACCCCAACACTACTTCTCTCTTTTAATAACCATCCCCATAGTAACACCCCCACCTCCACAAATAGCCGCAATGCCATATTCCTTGTCGAAGGTTTTAAGGGCGTGGTACAGGGTTACTACGATGCGGGCGCCGGATATACCAGTGGGGTGACCGAGCGCTATGGCGCCGCCGTTGACATTCAGTTTGGAACGATCCCATTTCAGGACGGCTTCGTTGGCGAGCACCTGGATGGCGAACGCTTCGTTGACCTCGATTAAGTCCATATCACCTAGCGTCATACCGGCGTTTTTCAATGCCATCGGGATTACGAAACCGGGACCCTCACCCATAGTTTCGTTGGGGACGGCGGTAGAAGCGTAACCAACGAGCGAAAACAATGGCTTGGCTCCCAATTCCTGTGCCTTTTCGCGGGATGTGATGACCAGTGCACAAGCGCCGTCGGACATTCCGCAGGCGTTTCCGGCTGTAACTGTGCCGCCTTTGCGGAAGACTGTCGGCAGCTTTGCCATTTTTTCGAGGTTGACCGGATAAAGGAAGGTCTCATCTTTTGCGAAAGTGACAGCTTGAGCTTTCCTGTGCGCGGGAGGCACTTCTATCGGTACGACTTCTGCGTCGAAGTAGCCGTTTTCCCAGGCTTTGAAAGCCTTCTCATGGGAATCGGCAGCGAAGGCATCCTGTTCTTCGCGGGGAATCTTGTACTTATCGTACAGGTTCTCAGCCGTTCCACCCATTCCGACGCCGGCGACGGGATCGATTGAATCCGACCAGCCGTCTTCGAGGGTTTTATCACCCATCTTGAAGCCCTGCCAGCGGGCGTTCTTCAGCAGGAAGGGGATTGTGCTCATCGAGTCGAAGCCTCCGACGAGGACGACTTCATCGTCACCGAGGCGTATCTGCCGCGACGCCATAGCGATAGCTCGCATCCCTGACGGGCAGGCCATATTCAAGGTGATAGCCGCGACGCTCTTCGGCACGCCGCCGCGGACGGATGCGGTTCGTGCGGGGTTGACTTTATTCCCGGCTTGACGGCACGATCCGAGGATCACGTCATCAATTTGATCCCCGGTAATCCCGGCGCGTTCAATAGCGGCTCTAACCGCCACCGCGCCAATGTCATAAGCAGCCATATTCTTCAACGTCCCACCGAAGGAACCCATAGGGGTGCGGCAGGCGGAGATGGCTGTGATTTCTGTTAGGTTCATTGATTTCCTTTATTCAAATTAATTATTTCCTTTTTAATGTCTTGTATTCCACGCTCCATAGAAACGAAGCAAGAAATGAGTTGTCCAAATGCAATGATTACAAAACCTAGGATAGCCGCCATTGCACCAAAGATAAGAGGATTCGGTTTTTCAAATTGTTGAGCAAAATATAGTCCTATAATGACTGAAAGTGCAACCCAGATATATCCCATTGTTGAAATGAATTTACCATTTGCAAGTAATGTCGAGAAATCTCGATTTGCAGTGGAACTGATGCTTAACACGCTTTTAGAGTCAACGGAACCTTTTCCTGACTCTTTTATATTAGCTCCAAAGGGAAAAGTCTTTCTGCAGTTTGTGCACTCTATTTCATCTCCCATTTTGACCTTTGCAACTAACTCAACCCCACAATGTGGACATGTTAGACTCTTTTTTTTCATTTTTCCTCCACTTATTTTTGTTTTCGTGTCAGGGGGACATCCCCGTCCCCCCACTTGGTATTTCAGTTTACTCAATATTTTTCCATGGGACGAGGGCGTCCCCTGGGTATACAATAGCCCCCCCTTTTATTCCACCCCTTAGAACAGGGGGAAGGAATATCCCATACTCTCTCGGCGGGAGATAGAATGTCCCGTAAGCACTCGGTGTATAAACGATACTTGATTCGTTCCCTTCTGGTTTCAAACGTAGCGAAACCTGACGGGCAAGTCCGCCATTTAAAGCATAGCCTAACTGTGTGTGTAAATCTGTCAGGTTACGGACTTCGTCCTTGAAACCTGACAGTAACGCGGGTGCTAAACGTCACGCAACAATAAGCGTTCCCGTCAGGTTTCAAGCGAAGCGTAACCTGACGTGTGAGTCCGCCATTTCACATCCCAATCCATGTCAAAGGCAAACCAACTTCCCCTTACACTGTCATTCCCGTGCAGACGGGAATCCAGTTTAAGAGTTTCTCCCTGCACCCAACCAAATCATAATATCATTCAACGATATAATAAGATGCCATTTTGTTTCCCAGCGGGTAGATATAGTACGTTTGTGTTGATATAAATTCCGTGTTTGTAAACTTTTAAACTGGATTCCCGCCTTCGCGGGAATGACAGCGTTTTGGATTATTGCCTTTTCATGAATGACGAAGGATTATTTCTCTTTTCGACGCTATTTAACCAAAACACAAACATCCCTAAGCAAACACAACTTCCAAAGTAATCAGATCATCCTCAATTACAAAGTTCCAATCTTCAATAACTTTCAGAGCTGGAGGCGGCAGCTTATAATAAACGGCTTCTTCTTCAAATTGAATTTGATCGACGTATTCATCTTTTACTTTTAACTGACTTAATAGAGAGTGTAATTGATCCGGAGCTAATCTTATGCAGATTCTACCCTCTGTGTTATAAACTTCTATAACCTTCATCTCAAAACTCGCAAACTGCATATCGAATGTTATTGCTATGCTTTTTTCATCGGTGGTTTCGATATTTATGTGCCGGCTAACATCTGAACCTTTTAGAAATTGATTTATTTCGGTAATGCTAATCTTGATTTTCACCGTTGCCTCCTGGTTCTAATGCTTCCTCGTTTTCTGAAGTTATCTCTTTAGGCAATACCGTTACAGTTAATCTGCCGTCTTCAGTGGATAAATTAACATCGGAAAGATGATTCATTACCGGAGAATCTATCGGATATGAGATTTTCTTTGTATTCAGATTTATCCCTGGGATAAGTTTTAAAGCGCCACTAATGATTTTCACTAAAGCTCCAACCAGACCTTTAAAACTTAAATCCGCTTTCAAGGTTTTATCTTCAATAAGAATGTTAAAAACATTCATTTGAATAGTTGGTTTCAGAAGTATATTCGCAGTTATATCAATCACAATTCTATCATTATCCAAGGAGGCGATCCTTGCAGAAAGCGGTTTGGGAAGAGAATTGTGATTTTCTAATAACCTGTTGAGTTCATCCAGAAACAGGATTACTTCCATTTTAACTCCGGAGTAGATGCGACACTTTTGTCGCATAATTTGTCAAATCAAAAACCCGCGAAATAAAGAGAACTTGGTAAATTTGTTATATCCCTTCGGGATATAATGCGACAAGAGTGTCGCATCTACTT
>JAVCDD010000338.1 GCA_030765125.1 Candidatus Hatepunaea meridiana | reverse complement strand
TCTCAAATTGGAATCTTAAAATTCGAATGAATCCGATCATTTCTAAAGGTGAATATCTATGCCAAAGTAAAAATTCAGTTACGACTCTTTAGCGTCACTCCACGTGATTACCTAAGTTGACCATAGAATAAAACCCGGATTCTGTGTTAACTCCCGCAGTCACACGCCCTCGTGTGAATGTGAAAACCCTTAGGGTGAACCAGAACTGTCAGACGAGGGCGTCTGACAGCAGGATAGCAAAGATTTCCAATAGTTAACACAGAATCCAGGATTATGACAGAAAATACAAATAATTGGAAACTGCTTAGCGATACTCCAGTTGACGCAATGGATCATGAGGACAAACTGAAGTTTGATTCGGTTGCAGAAGTGCTCGGACGCTCCGCTGCCGAGACACACGATCCAATAACAATTGGTGTTTTTGGTAAATGGGGTACCGGCAAAACGAAATCCACGCGCTATTATTCGATTGTTGAATAGAATCACTGTGAAATCACGAATTGTCAGGTTGGAAGGAGTAAGTGATGACGATGATACCAAGTTTGATCCAAAGAAGATACTGTTTAATGAAGCGATGGATGAGGAGAATTATGAAGATTTAATTAAAGCGTTAGATGCAATGATAACCTTAGCGGATGATAAAAGATGTCAAATCGGAACTTTTATTGCTGAAAAGCTGGAACATTACAGCGAACCTCATATTGGATGGATCGATAGTTTAAAGCAAGACGATATTCGAATTGCGAAAAGTATATTTGACAAAGCTGTTGATGTTCTGAAGAAATATGAGCATCTATGCAGAATACTCAAAACGGATATCGGATGCCAATGGCTATCAGATAAAAAGTACAGAGAGGATATCAGCGAAGCCTCCAAAGAATTCAAAGAAGAGGAAGAAGATAAAAAAGAAACCAAACCAACCAGTTCTGCGCGCAGTGTTCAGGAGGTTTTAGCCCAGATAGAGAAAAACATGGTCGAAATTGAAGGCGGGACATTCCAAATCGGATGCGAGGAATACGACGATGAAAAACCAGTTCATTCGGTTTCAATAAGGCCGTTTAAAATCTCAGCGATACCTTTTACACAAGCTCAGTATGAAGCGATAATGGGAACTAATCCTTCTCATTTCAAGGGTCCTGATAATCCGGTTGAATACGTTTCGTGGAATGATGCACAGGAATTCTGCGAAAGGTTAAACGCGCGCTTATCTGAGAAAGGTGGAGGTAAATATCGTTTACCTTCCGAGTCAGAGTGGGAGAATGCCTGCAGAGCGGGAAGCAGAACCCGATATTGTTTCGGAGACAATGACAACGAGCTGGAGAAATACGCCTGGTTTGACCGTAATTCTGATGGGAAGACACATCCGGTAGGTCAGTTGGAGCCCAATAATTGGAAACTGTACGATATGCATGGTAATGTCTGGGAGTGGTGCGAGGATGATTGGCACGAAAACTACGCAGACGCGCATGAAGATGATTCACCCAAGATAGACGATCCAAGAAGTGGCTCCCGCGTGTTGCGGGGTGGCTCGTGGTACAACAATCCAAGGCATTGCCGCTCGGCTTACCGCGTCGGGAACTACCCGAACAACAGGGGCAGCCTCATCGGTTTTCGTTTGGTGTTAGTTAGTTAGCTTCGCAGTCCTTGTTTCTGAATTCTGTTTTCTGTGGGGGTGCAGGGGGCTTGCCCCATAAGCGCTAACTAAAGGGATATTAAACTCTCCTCATTCCCAACTTGATTGGGAATCCAGCATCCAACAATTTAACAATAAATGAACCCTTGCATTTCCAAAAACAGTTAACTATCTTAGACTTGATACTTAATCTACACCTATCGCACAAAACAGTCTAACCTAAATCGAACCATGAAACAGATACTGTTTATCGTCCTGTTCTGTTCACCGGGTGGCATCCGTTACCTGATCACTCGTTCACCCGTTAACTTGCTCACTCGTCCACGTGCCCTGCTACTTAATCTGGCTCTTGCAATAGGTTTTGAGCCGTATAAGGTTTATAAGCCGTAAAGGTGTGAAAACTATTTAGATATTAATTTATAGTAAACATAATGGAATCAGAACAAGAGCAGGATTATCTAAAATTACTAAATGGTTTGGGTGAAGTACTTGAATCCACTAAGGGGACACAAACCGGCATCGATTATCGTGTACTGGATGCAGAGGGGCTTGTTGTTAAAGTATTATATCATTGCTGTTCCGCATTTCATTTATCAAAAGGAACAATCTACCCACCGTTGAATCAGAACTTTCTTGAACCAGCATCAATAAACGTGCTCATTAGAGCAGCCTTGGAGTCGTTTTTGGTATTTAATTACATCTTTGCTTCTTCTGATGATAAGGATTTAATTGATCTTAGATATTGGGCTTGGAAGTTATCTGGACTGCTCGAAAAGCAAGGTATTGATCCGTTGACATCAAAAGGCAATGAAACCTTAGCGAAGGAATGTGATGATATTGAAGATCTTCGTAAGAATATTATCCATAATTCTATTTTCCTTAAACTAACAGAACGTCAACAACAGGAAATACTAATTGATACTGATAAATGGCGAATAAGTGTTAAGGACTCTGAAGGTAATTGGAAAAGACCCGGTTGGGTTGATCTTGCGATATCATCAGGATTGAGTGAATCCAATTCGCGTGATATCTATAGATATATGTGCCAATATGCTCATGCTACCAGTTGGTGTATTGAACAGATTTGGATGGCTCAATCAAACGATGATAAGGAAAGATTGATAGATGGCTCATTATCTTCTCTCTTGATTATTATGGCTTGCATGATAGAGAGTTATATGAAAGTATTTCCTAAAGCGAAACCTGTAATTGAAGGTGATCCTGAACTAAAAAGAGTCATTGATATTTATCTATATGTTGGCTCAACGGATAAATCTGATTACCAAACAGATTGGGATGACAAATTTGAAGAGTATAGTAGGTAACATAATAAGTAATGTAGCCCGGTTTCTCCGAAACCGGGGTTGCCATTTCAATCAAAAAACATCCCGGATTCGGAGAATGCGAGCTACGATACCTATATTGATAAAACACCTATAAACACGGTTCTTCAACTATAGGAATTTTGGTCGTTAATTAGAAACGAATCTAATAGGTGTGAAGTTAAAAATGAATTTTAATCGAGGTTTTAAACATGAATGAAATGAACAAATTGATCAATTCAATTTATAATGAGGATTTTGTAAAGCTATTTCTTAATTCTAATAGCTTTAAAATTGAGGAGATATTTATCGATGACCAACTTTTCTGCACTCGTGTAGAATG
>JAVCDD010000249.1 GCA_030765125.1 Candidatus Hatepunaea meridiana | reverse complement strand
TTTATAATTGTTTGAAACATTAAAAGTTCCGCGTAGGGGCCGATTTATCGAGCCCTTTTGCATAAGTAGAAGGGGCTCAATAAATTGGCCCCTACGCGAAATTCGCACTTAACAAAGTAATGCTAAATATGGTATAATTTTAAAGTTGATATTTAAAATGTTGTTTTTCTCTTGACTTTTGATGAACAACAATGTACATTTACAATAGCTCATCTGCCATGTGTAGAAGGAGTAACGATGCCGTCCTTTGGGCGGCTTCAGCTTTTTTGAGCTTGACGAACCTTCCATTCTTTGTATTCCTTTTGAAGTTTTCTTTTCCGATGATCTTCTGTGATCATATATGCTGTCCATGGTAGTAAATATCCTTTCCTTTCGGCTAATATCACCAAATAATCTTCTTGCTCAAGCCAAAGGCAAATCCTTTTTTCTCCTTTTCGGAAGTTTTTCCATACTTTAATATTAGGATCATCCGCATTGTCTACAATAGCTCGAAGCCACCGAATTCGTTCACAACGCCTTAAATCAATATTTCTGGATTCTTCACTTATTCCTTCAGAAATGAGATGCCAGAAAGTTGCTTCTTTATCTTGATCAAGTGGGTATCGTTTAATATTGAGACGTTTCCCACGAAATTTTGGGCGTCCTATTATATAATCTGCTTCAAATAACTTATATAGCATATCTAAATAATCGTTCCAATCACCACCAAAATCATCCATTTCAATTAATAACGGCAGCCAATCAACTTGTCATTCCCGCGAAGGCGGGAATCCAGTTTAAAAGTATAATATGTACATTCTATTGATAAATCAGTATGTTAGTTTAGTTGATTGAGGATAAAACTCTCAATCTGGATTCCCGTCTTCACGGGAATGACAGTCATGGACAATTTTATCAACTATGTAAGGACATTACCTAATGTTGTCCAGGGAAGTAAAAAGACCTTTCTATTGTTATATCACCGAATTATCCTTAAATTCCAAGAAATTCAATCTGTTAAATACCATTCCATATTTGGTCTGTCTGCTTTTGTAGTAAATCTCCTATTAATATCCCAATGAAGATTTATAATTTCAATTTCTTGCGGATGAAATGTTTCCCAACCTACAGATTCTATCCTCATAACATAACCATGAGCATTTTGTGGAACATTAGCTTTTAAGCTAAGTACTCTTCCAAATTCCCTTCTCCAAACTGCTTCTGAACTTCTTTGTGCTAAATTGCTATCTATCTCAACTTCAAATAAATAAGGGGTATCATCTTCATATTCTCCAATAATTCTTGTGTATGCTCTTCCTCCTCCATAAGGAGAATTTGTGAATATTAAAATAACTCCTTTATCAATTTCTTCATGTGTGAAATCATTATTAAACCAATTATTTCTATCATTATGCTCTATATCTAAAACTGAGTTAATTAGACTCTGTCTAAAATCTGTATTACGAATTCCTCTTGGAAATCTTTCAGGTACCCTTATTTGAAAAGGTAAATCTCCCGGTCTTGGACCTACTGGAGTTCCACTAATTGGAGCTACACATAATGATTTGTATCCCTCTAAAGTATTATCATATACCCAAGAAGTATCTTCTTTTTCATCAACATCAATCATTCTATTAAAATCATGAAAACCATTTCCTGTAACAGTTAATCTTCTGGTTGAAGCTGTTCTATTTTCTCGTACTTTAAGAATTAAATTTTTGCTTTTGTTTTTCCATATCTTGAATTTGGAGTATTTCAGGCATAATATTTGTTTTTTCAATAATTACAAGTCCAAATGCTGATGAATATTGATTGCTCATATCTTTAATGAAATATTTTCCTGAGGATAAACAAACGGGTGATATTCTTGATTCTATATTGAAATTGCTTAATTCAGCAACCATTCTGCCTCGTGCGTCAAATAATACAAATTTCGTTGATTGTAGTAGAGGTAATCTATAGTCAGGATCAATAATAACAGCATCTGATCCAATCTCATAATAACCGTTCTCATCGGTAGTTGTTTCCCCAAGACCTTCCACTTGAACTCTCAATCCCGAGAGTGATTCGTCACTATTCACATGATCTATGTATCCACTGATGCGTTCTGCTTTTAAGGGGACAATGCAGAGTATAATGGGTAAAAAGTATTTCGTTAAGTTTGCCATTTTTTACTCCTTAAATGATTTTATGTAAATTTTAAGTTCAGTAATAGCATTATTTTGTTAAGAATGTTTTTTGATATTTATTAATCGGCTGATATATCCCAAGTTCCGCTAGAGGTCGATTTATCGAGCCCCGCTGCATAAGTCAAAGGGGAAATACGGGGACAGTATACCTATTTTTCTATGGACTGTCGTTTTTCAAAGAGTTTTTATAAAATAGGTATACTGTCCCCTTATTTCCTACGCGAATAGGGACTATTTTATCACCACAAACTTCCCAATATCGATCCCCCCCGTAGCCTTCCCCGCTTCATCCATCTTCTCCACGGTAAACAGATACATCCCTGAAACAACCTGCTGATGGTTGCGTGAATTTAGATCCCAAGGTTCGGCAAAGTCGGCGTTCCAGCCTTGAAAATCGTCACCGGCGACGTTGTGGGGTACTATGTCCACCAGATCGCCACAAACCGTGTAAATGCGTATCAGGCAATGCTGCGGGAGGTTGAAGAAATAGAGACGCCTGTCGGTTTGAGGGAAATAATCCGCTGTGCCGTCGTCCCGGTTTTCCCACGACAATCCCTTGCCGTGATCAATGGTATAATCTTCATTTGTTCTATAGGGATTTGGCACCACCATAACTTTGTCCTGGTCATTTCCTGAAGGAGCGACATAGATCATATTAGCGCGCCGAGCCGACTCAAGCGGCGGCGTGCCGGTTTTATAATCACCATAGTCGAAGGCGGTAACAGCATAGTAACGCGGTACCATTGGATGAGCGTCATGGATGATGTAGTAATAGTTCTGAGTTGAGGGATCGTAATACAGATCACCCGATCCGTCCAATCCAATATTTCTGCCTACAGGTCTGCGAAAATAACTAACACCATTTATTGTCGTATCCGGATCAATTAAGTCAATATTGCTAACAGGTTGCGAAATCAATGAATCGATAACGCTGTAATATGCCCAGTCAATCCTGTCAAATTCATCCATGAATGAGAAGTCCTGCTCCAGACCAGTGTTGGAAGAGTATACCCTGTATCCTTCAAAGTCCCATTCCCGTGAGAATGGATCGGTGTATTCAGGCGCTTCAGATGGTATTTTGTTCCATTTTAAGACAATCGAATGATTAAGCCTTTCGTAATCTATAATGAGTGTTTGTCCTTCACGTTCCAGTGTAACCGGTTCAATTAACAATTTCAGGGATGGAACCGGTGGGGGAGGCGGTCCGCGAAAATCAGGGTGACCGTCTCCGAAATTGAGCATACCGTTATTCCGCATATAGTCGAACTCTTCAGGACGTTCATAAGCATCCTCCAAGGGCGTAAGATGACCGTCGTTTTCACTGCCGTCAGGATCGGGTCCGGGATATATCTCAGCAATTCTAACCTTACCTATCCAACGATATGCAGTATCTCCCGCCGTTAAAGCGAACAGCCCGTCGTTGCCGACATCCTCACCGTACCAGCCGTCTCCCGTGTCAAGATAGCCATCACCTTCGGAACCATCGGGATCGTTTGTGCCTGGAATGTTATCCCAGCCCCAGTCGTGAATAGGGGTGTCAATCATCGGGTTGTCATAGACGCGAGCCGCCCAGTCGGCATTATAGCGAAGGCTGTTGAAGTTAAACTTATTGGGATCAATGTTCTGGGCATCGGTTTGCGGGTTGTTGCGGTTATGGAAAGCATTTCCAGCTACATAAGCAATGGTCATCGAGAACTTCTCGGTTGGATTGAGACGGTAGATACGATTACCGGCTTGATCCAGATGATCAAAAATACCGAGTGGACCCCATGAGAGAAGGTAACGTGTATCATAACCATTTGCCAGATCATTAATCACTGCGGGATCGGTATCATCGGTGACGCCGGGAATCTTCCAATTATGTGTTTCCAGGATGTTATCAGGATCCCACCGATCCCTGATAATATGTGGATTCTCAGCAAGCCACTCTGACTTATTGATGTGAGTCTGGTCATAATCAAATTCACCATTGGACAGGATAAAGTATTTCCGGTTGTCTCCCATCGGTGTGCCATAAGTATCTGTCCAGGCAGCGGGCGCTCCGTCGTCTTCCCACGCCGGTCCGAAATCCAGTTCCGGTTCTGCATTGGAAATCCACCAGTTGAATGAAGTGCGGAGTTTTGGGTTGGGTGCGCGTACGACTCGAACGCCTGTTACTGCCGGACAGGTGAACTCATTCCCTGATGTTTCAGCAACCGGTCTGCCATCGTTATCGGCTATCCAGGCAGTATTAATACTTGATGAATCTGTCAAACCATCGGGGCGTTCATAATAGAACCAGCGTTGGAAACCACAAACGTCATCTCTGAACCAGTCGTTAGGTTCACCTTCCCAGCCGACGTCAGCGTCAATATAAAGTCCGACGTAAAGGTTCTTCAGGTAATTTCCTGCAACGTTTTCGATTTCCCAATCTATGATAATAAAATTCTGAGCGTAGTTATAACTCCACGCGTAAGAACGCTGGCGGATTTTGATACCCAAAGGAAAATGCGGTCCGTCAATGGGGTCGTCATCAACGTAATACTTTTCGGTGAGAGTGTCGGTATAGGCGATTTTGAAATCCTGTTCGGAAATAGCGTCCGGGCTGGAAACGTATTCGCCGAGGCGGTTCCAGTTGTTCTGACGCGTGGATAGCTCAACAATAGCGCCTGGATCACCTTCGGGGGGATAGAACTCGTTTACTCTCGGTCTAACCCAGCCGTCGGTGCCGGTTGACACCCGCGGAAATTCGTAGCCCTCTTCCTGAACCATTGCTCCAAGCCACAGCGATCCCTGGAACAGATACTGAATCTGCGAATTGGCAGGATATTCACACTGAGGCGCCCAGGAACCGGGATATTCCGGATCATCCATTCCAAGGTTGCCCCAGGTTGAGTAATTGCCGAAATAACCCCAGTTAGTGAAGTTCATCCACATATTCCCGACGCGATGTACGCGGTTCTGGGTATTGGGATTAGCAAGCGCGGTTCTGACCGGTCCGCGATTCTTATCCAATATCGGTGGACCAAGGGCAGCGACAGCAGGATTGTTTGCTATCATTACAATCAAACAGACAATGATTGTAACGTAGATGGTCGATAATGATCTTGTTTTTGTACTCATACGATCTTTTAGGAATGGTTAAACGATAACTGAGTATCTGATAATAAATCTGTTTAATCTGCTTAATCTGCTGTGAATGGAATTAGACGCTGACAAGATTCACAGCAGATTAAACGGATTAAGCAGATATTAAAGCAGAATATTAAGATGTTTTGTTAATAACTGAAGTTTCGCACATTTTCTAAACAATTACATTTACTGAACTATCAAGTTCATGAAAAGTTGTATATTTTATGAAATCAACAACAAGAGTATTTCCATTTGCATTAATTATGCAGCTTTATTA
>JAVCDD010000307.1 GCA_030765125.1 Candidatus Hatepunaea meridiana | reverse complement strand
TTCCCGCGAAGGCGGGAATCCAGTTTAAAGAACTTCAAATACTTGAAATCTCTGGATTCCCGCCTTCGCGGGAATGACAAAATGGGAAGGAGAATCTGAAATAATTGACTTTTTCAACAGTATCATTACTGCATATCAACATTATAAGGTAAAGAGACACGGGCAACAAGTAACCCGTACCACCCGCCTTAGCTAAAGAACTCACGGAACAAATTATTCTTTCAACCTTACTTACGTTCTTACTTGCTCACTTTCGTACTACTTCAATAATACCATAGTTTTCCTGTCTATAAAACCATTGCATGTGACTTCGTATAGGTATAAACCTGAAGTAAGGTTTTTCCCATTGAGGGTTACTTCGTGCTGTCCCGCCGAAAGATTTCCCAGATCCTGCGAATGCAGTTTATGACCGGTGAGGTCGTAAACGATTAACTGAGTTGCGCCGTTGCGACCTATATCAAATTGGATGCTGGTGCTGGAGTTGAATGGGTTCGGGTAATTCTGGTGCAGGGAATAACTCGCTGGAGCTTCAGGTTCTAAAGCGATTCTAACCTCCGAGTCAACATATAACATAGCTTCCATGTCAACCCTCATATAGTTAGCCACGTGGTTCGCATTGCTGAATACAGCATACCAAACATCGTCGGTCGGGAAGGTGAATTCTATTTCACCTGCTTCGGTTAGCTCATCTGCACTGAAGGCTTCAAAATCGTCTCCGTCCAGATATTCCTCGTAATTTTGCTCATCGCAGATGAAGAAGTCCAGTTTGCTGGATCCGACGTCCTGGAAGAACTCGGCGTTGCTGAATATGATGCCATTGACGGTTTCAACAGGTAGATCGTAAGAAACTGCAAGATGCCAATTATTAGTCGGATCATCCGGCATTTCCGCATCATCAGGAGACACGTTTGGCATAGTCTCGTTCATCCTCTGAGATTGCGTGTAAACCTGGTCTGCGCTGCTGTTGGCTATTATCTGGGATACTCTGTTAGCCTCTGATGGAAAGTTCCCAAGTTCACTTTCAACACGGTAATAAATATTAATGCTATCACCGATCGTAAATGACACTTCACCATCTGAATTTGTATATCCCCAGGTGCAAGGCGACAGACCATCTTGCAGGTTATTACTTGCCAGCATTATTTTTGCCCCGTCAACCGGATTGTTATGACGACCGGTAACCGAAATGTTCAGAATGGAATATTCCGTATAACAATCAGTAACCGTCCAGACAGAGGCGTCACTGCGCCAGTTGAATACAGCGGGAAGCTGGTTCCAGTTATCATAGGGTGCATGATCAACATAGCCGTTGACAGGTTCTAATACTACCCAACGATCACCTCCCCAAAACTCGTTCCAGGTGTGATCGGTGCAGTAGGTTGACGTACATAATGTTGGAATTAATGCAGCACGACCTGCTGCTGCAGTCATGTCGGAATGCTCACCGCAACGTCCGATGTGCATTCGGTAAATACGCACCGGTTGGATAGGACGCTCCTGCCTGCTCGTGAATTCAAGAGAATGCTGAATCCATCTTGAGACAGCGCCGATAGCTCCATTTTCTTCGGAGATATTGTTACGTAAACCCGCCCAAAGGAACTCACAATCTTCAAGATACTCGCGCAGAGATGTATAATCGTCGTCCGGATGATTCAGCAGGAAATCACGCCAGAACACTCCATTAGGAGGCTGCCGCGCAGATCCGGAATTGGGATCGATGTACCGGGGTGACTCATCCGATAGGCGAGGATGAACCACATACCAGTAATAGATATCCCGGTCGATTTCAACCTCTTCTGCTTCACCGTCTTCATTTAGTATAATATACTCAAGCGTTGTCCAATAGTCATCGTCCTCTTCAATGTCACCATGTTCCACGATGTTGACATAATCAAGATATTCATCAGCAGCGTAGATACCTTCGGCGTTTTCAAGGAATAGACCAAAGTCCACGTTCAGGTCTTGCAACAGCCTCGGTGAGAAGTGAGCAATTGCAAACGCTACTTCATCAACATGGGCGTCGTCAGCATCCAGTATAGCGTCGCATGCCATTCCAATGGCGAATTCTCCTACGTCTCCACTGATCTTGCTGAGGTTATTGATCAGATCGGTGCGCAGCCATGCCGGAACCCGCTCAACAGCTTCCATCCACTCATCGTCAAGGTAAAGCTCAGGCAAGTTCTCCTCGATGCAGAGTCTTGGTAGATTCAGACGGATAGCATAGCTGTCACCGGGTGGTATACTCACCTTGTTTTGACAGGAATCCAGTAACCGCCAGTCATCAGCGCCCAATCTGTGAATGTTCTGAATGGGTGAAATTTTTGTAATCCGAGCGATTGTTATATCATCGGATTTTGAATGAACCGAAGCCGGATCTTCTGATACACATTGATATGTTGGTAATTGGGTGGTGATCCCTTTTACCGCATTGTTCTCGCTGCTATATATAGCTGAAACAGATACAAGAACTGCTAATAAAATGACAATCATTCTACTATTGTTCATTGATTCCTCCAAAGTGAGTTGGTTTTTATTTATCATCATTATTATATAAGTTAAACTCAAGGATGTCAAGAGGTTTTGTTTATTCTATTCGTTGACAATAGAATTTTCCTCATTCCACACTCCAGCGTGGGAATGCATAAACTAAGTTGGATTAACATTACTGTAAGTCTAAAGCCCTAAGCCAAAAGCCTAAATATCTTTTCCCTTGCATTTCTCTTGCATTCCCTTGATTTTAGTGCAGTATCTCGCTATTTTTTAATGTTAGTCTCTTCTTATATAATTAAAGAATAAATTTGAATTTATCCAAAGATACCAGTTTAAATGTTCACATCCGAACTTATGGCTGTCAGATGAATAAATACGACACCGAACTGGTCAGATCAATACTTGTGAATCACGGGTTTCAGTATACTGATAATCGCGAAAATGCAGATGTGCTATTGATAAATACTTGTGGAGTACGCGAGCACGCTGAGAACCGCGCTCTTTCAGATATTAGCCGAATGCTGAGGTGGAAAGAGCAAAAACCAGGTAGAATTGTAGGAATGATTGGCTGTCTTTCAACGCTTATTGGCGAGAATCTGCTTAAATCACGACCCGAAGTTGATCTTGCAATCGGACCTGATGCCTATAGAAGATTACCTGATATACTTAATGAAATAATCTCGGGTAAATCCATACATAGTATCCTTGATATACATCCTTCTCTTGATGAGACGTATAGTGATATTATTCCTGCCCGTGAACCCGGTGTCCGCGCCTGGTTGGCTGTCAACCGCGGTTGTGATAATCGTTGCTCATATTGTATGGTTCCGCTGGCACGTGGGCGAGTCCGCAATCGTCCGGCAGCAGAAGTAATCAATGAGGTCAAATTACTTATCACTGAAGGTTATCCAGAGGTTGTCCTGCTTGGACAGAATGTGAATGCTTATTGTACTGATAGTATCGGTTTTGGCGGATTGCTTCGTAAGGTTGCCGATGTGCCCGGATTGAAAAGGGTAAGATTCCTTACATCGCACCCTAAGGATTTCGACGATGATCTAGTAGAGGCTCTTGCGGAAGGCGGTATTATCTGCCCAGATATTCATTTGCCGGTACAATCCGGATCGGACAGGATATTAAAAGCAATGAATCGTGGGTACACGCGATCTCACTACTTGGAATTAATAGAGAAACTACGCAGCAAGGTTGATGGCATTGCGTTTTCAACCGACGCTATAGTTGGTTTTCCAGGTGAGACCGATGAAGATTTCCAGCAGACGCTTTCATTGTTTGATGAGGTAAATTATGCATCCGGATTTGTCTTTCGGTATTCACCTCGACCAGGTACGACATCCTTTGACTGGGATGATGATGTTAGCGAGCAGTGCAAGACTGAACGACTGATACAATTGAACGAAGCATTAGGACATTCTCGATCTAAAATTCATTCATCTCTTATCGGCAAAACTATTAGTGTTTTAATAGAAGGTCATTCACCTAAACACCCGGAACACATGACAGGACGCAGCGTTCAAGGTTACATAGTTGCTCTGCCTGTCGGAAATTTGCATTCGGGTGACATTGTTACTGCGGTTATTGAGAAAGTCAGTGGGTTTACTCTACTTGGAAAAGTTGTGTAATCTGTAGCGCAAAGTGTCCCCCTGCCTGCAAGAACCAGTACCAACAGGTGTTTGACCGGGTACGACAGACATTCTTGTCTGTCAGCGTCTGACGGACGGGTGGCACGGGCTACTTGTTGCCCGTGTTTGGTTATTTGTGCTTGCGAAATAAAGAAACACGGGCAACAAGTAACCCGTGCCACCCAGTGGCTTTAATTATAAGGAATCTGCCTATGTGGATCATACGTTGGATAATAATCGGAATTATAGTTTCCATCATTGTCGGTTTAGCCCTGCAAAATACTGAGCCGGTTTTGATTACACTATTTAAATGGCACTCAGGACAGATACCGATATATGTTGTTATCTATTTCTCATTCTTAGCAGGAATGCTGGTTTTCCTGTTGCTGGCGGCTTATCATCAAGTGCGAAAAACAATTGAACTTCGGCAATGCAAGAAGGAAATCAGACTGTTACAGGAAGAACTGGATGAAATCAATAATACCTCTTCTGATAATGGTGAAGATGATGACGAAGATGAAAACGATGATGATTATGACAATCATTAGAAAATGCGCTGTTGTTGTTTTCTTGCTCGTTAATACAACATTTGCTGTGAACGAGACCTGGCTGCTTGAGCGTTATCAAGCCGGTGATCTTGATACCATCAGATATTATATGAAATCGTTGCCTGAATCCAGCTCGGTAGGTCATTTTTTTAAGGGAATATTCGAGCAAAACGGTGAAGCGGCACGGCTTTATTTCGACCGAATCGTGGGAACGGGTTCTATAGCTGAAGCCTGGGCTTTGGAAAGGCTCTGGCAGTATCACTGGAGTAAAGGAGAAGTAGACAAAGCAAAAATATACTTCGGATTTCTCAAGCAGCGTCATCCCAATCATCCGGGTTTAACAAATCACCCTGATTTTTCATCCGGTTCAGGATTGAGGGAACTCTTGTTTAAACCGGAAGTAGAGAAAGTAAATATTTTAAAAGGACGCTGGAGAGTGCAATTAGGCGCTTTCAGTCGTTCTGAAGGCGCAAGAAAAGTTGCAGATAAAGTTAAGGGATTCGACAAGGTTGATCTTATAGGCAAGGTAGTCAGAGGTAAACGATATACTGTTGTTCAGATAGGTCATTTTCATAATCGTGCTGAAGCAGAGAAATTAGCAGGACGAATCAGAGCATCTACCGGAATTAAAGGGCTTGTGATGGTGGTGGATGGTTGATCTTTGCTCGATGTCTACACCAGTTTTGAACCGGAGTGTCGAAGCTCGCTTCGGCAGGCGCAAGCAAGCTTATGCACTCAGGCTATCAACACGCTGCGGTTGACAGCATAACCAGGATAGTATTGCTGTCAGGGGCGGTGCAGTGGCGGGTGGCACGGGCTACTTGTTGTCCGTGTTTCATTAATGCTTATCTACATTGTAAGGTAAAGAGACACGGGCAACAAGTAGCCCGTGCCACCCGCTGGGATATAGCTAACACGCGCTGAAGCGCGCACTCATAATTTTTTTTCAGTATTACTCATAAGAAATACTTAACCAATCAAGGTAAACACCTTGACAATAGATATAACAGGAGAACAAATGGAAATTCTACGTAAATTAGTCGAAATGTCCGGTGTGTCCGGACGAGAAGAAAGGGTTCGTCAGTTCATCATTGATGAAATGAAACCATTGGTTGATGAAATAAAAACCGATCAACTTGGAAATGTAATCGGTTTTAAGAAGGCAAAAGGACCTATGCCAAAGGGTGGACGAAAGAAGATCATGGTCGCCGCTCATATGGATGAAATCGGGTTCGTGGTCAGTTATATTGATGATAAAGGTTTCATTCGTATGCAGCCCGCCGGTGGTTTTGATCCACGCACATTGATGGCTCAGCGAGTAACCGTTCACGGCAAGAAAGACTTGCCGGGCGTCATCGGTTCCAAGCCGATACATATTCTTACCGAAGAAGAAAAGAAAAAGAAGCTGGATATAAAAGATTACTTTATTGATCTGGGATTGCCAAAGGAGAGAGTTGACGAACTGGTCAAAGTAGGTGATCCGATTACTATGTATAGAAAGATGGTAGAGCTTGGCGACTGTTATTCCTGCAAGACTTTTGATGACCGGGTAGGCGTCTATTGTATGCTGGAAGCGTTGCATAAGGTGAAAGAATCACCTGCCGATATCTATGCTGTCGCCACCACACAGGAGGAAGTTGGTCTTCGTGGAGCTTTCGCTTCGTCATCTGGTATCAAGCCGGACATCGGAATCGCCCTTGACGTGACGCTCGCTAATGACGTTCCCGGCGCGAAAGGTCAGGAAGAAATCTCACACCTTGGCAAAGGTACATCGCTGTGTATTATGAATGGCGCTTCAATTACTAATCCGAAGCTGATTAACAGGTTTGCAGAGTTGGCAGAGGAAAAGAAAATTCCTTATCAGAAAGACGTTATGCCGAGAGGCGGGACAGATGCAGGCGCTATTCAGAAATCGGAAGGCGGATCCGCGGTGATTACGGTATCAATTCCCTGCCGTTATGTTCATTCAACGGTGGAAACGGTTCATAAAAATGACGTTCAGGCAACAACAGACCTGCTCGCTGCATATCTTGAAGATCCGGGTGATATGGATTACGTTCTGTAAGAAATATTCTCTAAGGAGGGCGGACAAGAATGTCCGCCCTTCCTAGTAGCTCGGTTTCTCCGAAACCGGGGAAACCAGCAACGTAACCCGGATTCGATGAATCCGAGCTAAAGTTCCGTTTCAGGAAAGGTTTCGCTGTCAGGCACTCTTTCGACTTCAACAACAACTGGTGTTGAATCAGGTTGAACCGTTTCTTCAGCTTCTATCGCTTCGGTATAATTTTCCTCATCCTCTGAAGGTTTTTTCTTCTTCTTGAAGATGGTATCTACCAGTGAAGTTTCAGCGAAGAACCTTGAAACAGATTCCTCTTCTTCTACTTCAGCGACAACTTTAACTTCAGCGAGTTTCGGATCGAGTTCTTTCGCCTTACGCTCACGGAGTACAAACTTGGGACGTTCAATCTTACCAGCTTGAATGCAACGTGTACAGACCTTGATACGTTTCGGTTGACCGTTGACCAATACACGCATATTTTGCAGATTGATTTCCCAACGACGTTTATTTCGATTGTGTGCATGACTGACACTGAAACCAACTTGCGGTCCTCGACCGCATATATCGCATACTCTTGACATATTAATATATTTCCTATGATTTTTTACCGCAGAGATCGCAAAGAGTTCAGAGTTCATCCCGATACTTCGGGATGGTTTGCAGGTTAAAGGCTGGACTCTGAACTAACTACCCCTCTGTCAACCCACCGTGGTTGACAGCACGGTAGTTCTTCATAATAATTACAAAGTTAATAAAGATAAATATAAAATCCATATAAATCAACATCTATCTCGTTTTACAATTGGTAATTGTGAACTTCCTGACGGAATTATACTCGCGCCGATGGCAGGAGTAACTGATTCACCTTACCGGCGAATAACTCGCCGCTTCGGTTCAGGACTATTATATTCCGAGCTGATCTCTGCTGAAGGCATGCGAAGAATGGGTGTAAAAACATTCGAATTGGCAAGGTTTCACCCGGACGAACGACCAATCTCCATTCAACTGTTTGGATACAATCCGCAATCTTTTGCCAATGCGGCTGCCATTATTGCAGATAAACTCGAACCGGATATAATTGACATTAACTGTGGTTGTCCGGTTAAAAAGATGGTGAGAAGAGATTCGGGTGGTTATCTAATGCAGTTCCCTGAATTAATAGGTGAGATTGTTGAAGCTACTCGGAAAGCTTCTGGATTGCCGGTATCCGTGAAGTTGCGCAGCGGCTATCGAGTGTCTGAAGAAACCGCATCAACCGCTGCAATTGCAGCGGTTGATGCCGGCGCTTCGTTGATTGCTATCCACGCCAGATATGTTACTGCCCCCTGGAGTTCCAATGCAGATTGGAGTGTCATCAAGCGTGTTAAGGAAGCGGTAAAGCAAATTCCCGTTATCGGAAACGGTGACGTTCAATCATGGGAAGATGCAGAACGTATGAAGGAGCAAACCGGATGCGATAGGGTTATGATAGGGCGCGCTGCACGCGGGAAGCCCTGGATTTTTCAATCCCCGAATAAGAATGATGAAAAACAATGGGAACCATCTTCTCATGAAAGGATTAATATACTTATTGATCACTACCGTATGATGCTGGAATATATACCGGAATACCGTGCCGTCTGCCGGATGCGCAAACACTTTGGATGGTATACCAAAGGACTGCCAGGATCTTCTACTCTGCGAGAAAAGGTGATGAGAATGGAGAATCCGACGGAAGTGATTAAAATCCTTGAATGGTACAGGGATGAAAGGTTGAAAGAATAATTTACCGCAAAGCGGGCAGAGGAAACAGAGAATATAACTACCTCTCTGTGTTCTCTGCGCGCTCCGCGGAAAAACAAAAGGGAACTTAATGAAATCAAAATTAGTAATAACTTACTTAATCGTCAGTCTGCTTGCATTCACGAGCTTGCAAGCTTCAAATACCGATAAAGTCGGGACGCTTGAAGAACGCGTTAAGGAAGTGACACTTGATAACGGTCTCAAGGTTGTCGTAGTTGAAAGGCACAATGCGCCAGTGTTCTTTGGGGTTATCACTTTCCGCGTTGGATCAAGCAATGAACTACCGAATCGTTCCGGGCTGTCGCACTTCCTCGAACATATGTTGTTCAAAGGTACTAAGACAATCGGATCGAAAGGTTACGAGAACGAAATTCCGATTATGAAAGAACTCGAAGAGGCTGCTGCACGCATTAAAGAGATTCAGATCGATCTCAAATCGTGGCGGTATGAGCTCTTCGATGAATTCGCAACTAAGGTTAAATCGGAATTACCTGCGGAAACACGCGAAGCCATTGGCGCTGACGAAGCAGCAGGCTGGCGAGCGGTATTAGATCAACTTCCCGAGGATGTTGCATCACTTCCTGAAGACTGGACTCGTTCTCCATGGATGCTGGAAAATAAGGGACATGATTACTGGGCAATGTATCGCGAGTTACTCAAAAATCGCGCGCACCTTGCCGAGCTTATTATCAAACACCGCGAATTTATAAATCAGACTGAAGTAAGCAGAGTTTATAACACCCACGGTGGAAGGGCCCTCAATGCAGCAACCTCGTATGATTTCACTCGTTATCAGGTTGGATTGCCTGCCAATTGTTTGGAGCTTTGGATGAGCATCGAGGCGGATCGTTATCAGAATCCCGTATTCAGAGAATTCTACAGCGAGCGAGAAGTAATAATGGAAGAGAAGCGGATGAAGGATAACAACCCGGGCGGAAAACTTTTTCACGCTTTAGTGAGTGCTGCATTCAACGCTCATCCTTATGGTATTCCAATTATCGGCTGGATGTCCGACATTAAGCTGACGACGCGATCCGATATGGAAAATCACTTTAACCGTTACTATGTACCCAATAATTGCCAGATTGCTATCGTTGGCGATGTCAATGCTGATGAAGTCTTTACAATGGTGGAGAAATATTACGGATCGTGGGAAGCAAAGGAAGTGAATATTGAAGTAACAATCGTTGAACCCGAACAGATCGGTGAGAGAAGAGTCCAGGTTGAGCACGATGCCGAACCGCAATTGATAATTGGTTATCACGTTCCCACTGAACCGCATCCAGACGCATATCCTCTCGAAATATTAATGCGTGTCTTGTCCGAAGGACGCACGTCACGACTCTATAAGTCAGTTTTTGTTGAACAGGGATTAACCTCTCGTTCACCAGGTGTCGATACCAATCCGGCTGACAGATATCCGAACCTGATGTCTATTTTCACCGCGCCAAAGTCGCCTCATACTACGCTTGAGGTTGAAGAGGCAGTGTATGCTGAATTCGAAAAACTTAAAGTGGAACCTGTAACTGACCGTGAACTCGAACGCATTAGAAACAACTTTAAAATGGAGCAACTTGAGCGCATGAGTAGTAATTACTGGTTAGCTTTTACAATGAGCTATAGTTATGCCAATCGAGGTGATTGGCGAGCGCTAACAGAAGATTTCAATCGACTGATGCAGGTTACACCGAAAGATATCCAACGTGTAGCAAAGAAATACCTTACTGCTCAGAACAGAACCGTGGCGACACTTGTCAAGCCTGTTGAAACAGTTAATGCAGAAGTAGAAGCTAAGGAGGGATTAAAATGAATAACCGACGTATTATTGTCATTTTATTTGTATTCCTTTTTGTATGGTGTAGTTTTACGATTCCAGTTGTAATAGCAGAAAAATCAGAAACAGTACGCGACGAGAGTATCGCATCTACTGCACGCGACGAGAGTATCGCATCTACTGCACGCGACAAGAGTATCGCATCTACTGCACGCGACAAGAGTGTCGCATCTACTGCACGCGACAAGAGTGTCGCATCTACTGCACGCGACAAGAGTGTCGCATCTACTGCACGCGACAAGAGTGTCGCGTCTACTGCACGCGACGAGAGTATCGCATCTACTGCACGCGACAAGAGTATCGCATCTACTGCACGCGACAAGAGTGTCGCGTCTACTTATAAGGATATTGACATCCCGGAATTACAGTGGCAGATTCCCAAGTATAGCGAATTTAAGTCAAAAAATGGAATTGCCGGTTTAGTTGTTGAAGATAATGAAGTACCGCTGGTTTATTTTGTATTATCCTTTCCGGTTTCTCCTGATCCTGCTGACAAAGTTGGCTTGGCAGAAATGACCGCCTGGACGCTTCGTAACGGTGGTAGTGTAAATATTCCGGCTGATAGCCTAAATGATATTGTCGAGTTCAAATCTGCCTGGATAGGTGTTTGGGCGGGACAAGAACAGTTTCATATCAGCGGTTCCGGGCATAAGGATGATTTGCCAATGTTGATGAATCTTGCAAAAGAATTGATCCTGAATCCTGCCTATTCGGAGGACAAAATCGAGCTTAAGCGCAGCACGATGTTAGAGAAAATCCGTCGGCGTTATGATAGACCTAATGGTATTGCGCATCGAGAATTGAACAAGCTTATATATCCCGATCATCCGTTTGGAAGAGAAACCAGTGAAGCAACCGTCAATTCAATTACCCGCGACGACTTGTTGGCATATCACAAACAAATATTCGATCCATCAAGCGCTATCATTGGGTTCTCGGGAGATATAACGTTATCGAAAGCAAAATCTTTGACGAAGAAGTATTTGAAAAAACTAAAGAAGCGTCAAGGAAAAATTGTTTCAATCCCATCCACGCCTAAGCAAGCAGGAGCAGGAGTTTATTATGCCTATAAAGATGTAAGTCAGGCATTTATTACTATGGGGCATCAGACGATTGACTACAATAATCCTCAGAGGCACGCAGCAGAAATCATGAATAGAATACTTGGTGGTTCAGGCTTCAATTCATTGTTGACTAAGCGGATAAGAGTTGATGAGGGCTTGACTTATTCGATCTGGTCAATGTTCAGCTCACCTGTTCCGGTTAAGGGCAAATTCAAGGCTTCGGCGTCAACGCGAATTGATCAAGCTGGTCGTACTCTGGCATTAATGACGGAGATCATCACCGACTATCAGGAAAACGGACCCAGCGAGGAACAGTTTGAAAACGCCAAACAGGCTATTGTCAACAGTTATGTCTGGAAGTATGAAAGCAGCGATAATTTTCTCTATAGGTTAACCTATTTGAAATGGCGTGGTCTGCCGTTGGACACTCCACAGCGCGACCTGGAAGCTTATCAGAAACTGACTCTTGAAGACGTGAGGAAGGCGGCTAAAGAGCTATTGCATCCCGATAAATTAATTATCGTGATGGTGGGTGACAAGGAAAAATTGGACAGACCTCTGGAAGATTTCGGAACAATTCACGAATTGAACATCGAGTAATCTGTTGATAGTGTATATACTTGGTGACTTTTTCAGAATTCTATCGTGTGGCACGGGTTACTTGTTACTCGTCTCTCTTCACAGTAAGGAAACACGGGTAACAAGTAACCCGTGCCACCCCGATGTCAACCAAAAAGGTGATGAGAAATGTATGCTATCAATCTGCATAATCTGCGGTAAAAAAATGAAAAAACCAAACACTAACGTTAGAACCGGTGTATTTCACTTGATCTTGCGAACAATTCGTCCCCGTCACTGGATCAAGAACAGCTTCATTCTGGCGCCTGCGCTTTTCACGCTGCATCTACTTGAACCATCCCAATGGCTGTCGCTTATGGGAGGTGTGCTTGGTTTTTCACTGATCGCTTCGGCAGTATATGCCTTTAATGATATATGCAACCGGCACGAGGATGCTTTACACCCAATCAAGAAAATCAGACCTGTTGCATCCGGTCAGTTAGCTGTCTGGCAAGCTTCACTATTGTCAATTGTCTCTTTGTCATTTGGACTGATTCTGTTATTATGGTTAGGGCATAATCCTACTATTATTGCCATTACTTACGCAATCTTGATGATCGCATACTCCATATACTTAAGACATGTATTGATCCTGGACGTAATTATTATCGCTGTCGGATTTGTCATCCGAGTGATGTTAGGAGCTGTAATTATAAATGAGCCACTTTCGCATTGGCTTATTCTGTGTACTTTTACTATAGCTTTATTCTTAGGGATGATTAAGCGTCGTCAGGAGATAACCAGCGAAACGTCGCTGATGGCTCCGGCGTATGATGATCTGGACAATGACAACAGCGCTACTCAAACTCGCCCGGTGCTAACGAAATATCCCGAGGTACTTATAATCAACGGTTGGATAAATATTTTAGCAGCAATGACTATCCTTTGTTATGCGTTGTATACGGTCGATCCTCATACCATCGAGAAACACCATACCGGCGCATTGATCTATACTCTGCCGTTTGTTCTATATGGGATCTTCCGTTATCAGCAATTGGCCCTGGTAGGACGCGCTGGTGAAGACCCGACTAAACTGTTGCTTAAGGATCCAGGGATGAAAGTAGTGGTGCTGCTCTGGGTGGTAACGGTGGGAGTGATTCTTTACCTGGCACAGAATTAACATTACATTGTCAAGTGTGAAGTTAGCATAACTTATCCACTCGCATTGGGGAAATCACTAATTAAAACAATGATTAATAGATATCATAGAATTTCCTTTATTTTGATCCTTCTGGTTATGCTTGCAGCGGCGCCAAAAGCACAAATTTTAATAAATGAATTTCTTGCTTCGAATGTCTCTATCAATCCGGATATGGTCGATTTTGATGATTATTCGGACTGGATCGAATTATTCAACCCAACTGAAGAATCGGTTGAGATCGGAGGATTTTTCCTCACCGATAATCTTGACAACCCTGTGAAATGGCGAATTCCCCCGGGTACTGTGATTGCATCCGGTGGATACCTCCTCTTCTGGGCTGATGGTTATGATGATATTCCCGGTATGATACACCAGAGACCTTATTGGCCCTGGTCAACATTTGAAACAACATATTTCCATACCAATTTTAGAATCAGTGGTGAAGGTGAGGAATTGGGGCTTTTCAGAACACAAAGTAACCAAAGTACAATCCTCATCTCACAAGGATTTACCTGGAAATTCCTTGATGATGGTTCCGATCAGGGCATCGAGTGGATTGAATCTGAGTTTGATGACTCCGGATGGTCATCCGGACATGCAGAGTTCGGTTACGGTGATGGGGATGAAGCAACCGTGATCAGTTTTGGAGGAGATCCGAGTAATAAATTTCCCACTACTTATTTCCGTACCGAGTTCGAAGTATCGGATACGGATGACTATAATTCATTGACAATCAAACTGAAGCGTGATGACGGGGCAGTTATCTATCTTAACGGTAATGAAATACGCCGGGATGGGATGCCTCAAGGAAGGATTCATTACAATACATTTGCAAATTTACCCGTAACCGAACCGGAGGAAAATTCATTTTTTGAATCTACGATAGGGATCGACTATCTAAAAGTTGGACGGAATGTTCTCGCTGTTGAGATTCATCAATACCTGGCAACCAGTTCCGATTTGAGTTTTGACCTTGCTCTAACTGGGAACACCTATTTCGGTATTACACTGGTTGACTCAGTCACTTTCGGGAGACAGACATCCGATGTGTCTTATGGGCGTAATCCAGAACATAGCGCTGATTGGTGTTATTTCAGCGAACCAACGCCTGCTTATAGTAATAGCAGTCCGACTTCTCCAAATATGGAAATATCCACTCCTGTTATTTTTTCAATCGAGGGTGGATTCTATAGTGGTTCGCAGGCTTTATCGCTGTTGACCTTTTCTCCGACTGCTGAGATTCGTTACTCTACAAATTCATCAAAGCCCGGAATGGAATCCAGACTCTACTCAGGTGCGATTAGTATAACTGAAAATATAGTGATCAGAGCCCGTACTTTTGAGCCCGGAAAACTTTCGGGTGAAATAACAACAAATTCATATTTCATCAACGAGCCCGACCCGACCTTGCCTGTAATATCTTTTGTGGCGGATCCTCAAACTCTCTGGGATGAAAAGATTGGGATTTATGCGAACAATTATAAGCAAAGAGAAATCCCGGTATCTATCGAATACTTTACTGCCAATGGTGAACCTGGTTTTGAATTAAATGCTGGATCTCGAATTGGTGGTTTTAATATCTGGCGCTTCGCACAAAAACCACTAACCATCTACATGAGGAATCGTTACGGGATAGAAGCCATAAACTATCAGGTGTTCAAAAGTAAATCGATAGGTGTGTTTAAAACAATTGTCCTCAGGAACGGGGGAGATAACTGGAACACGGATATGCTGCGTGATGCAATGACCGAAAGTATCACACAGGGACAAATGGCAAATGGTGTGCAAGCTTATAGTCCAACTATCCTGTTTATGAATGGAAGTTACTGGGGAATACACAATATTCGTGAACGAACCAATCCACAGTATTTTGCATCAAACTTTGGAGTTCACCCGGATAGTATTGATCATCTTGAGTTCACGATGACCGCTGCAGGTATTTACACTGTCTGTATTCAGGGTGACCCAACCGATTATTATAATATGATCCGGTTTATGAATAAAAATGATCTAACCGATGAAGATAATTATCAGCAGATACTGACTTGGCTGAATGAGGATAGCTTTATCGATTGGGTTGTAATTGAAGCTTATGCTGCAAACACAAGTTGGAAGCATAACCGTGAGTGGTGGCGCACACAGGATGAAGGATCGAAATGGCAGTGGTTGATTACCGACCTTGATCGTGGTTTTAACATGGGCAACATAGACTTGAACCTTCTTGAACAGTTCTATGATCGATATGATGTTTACAGGAATCTTATTCAAAACGAATCATTCAAAACAAGGTTTATACAACGTTTCACCTCACATCTTAACAATACATTTAATTCGGAAAGGTTAGCAGTTGTTGTTGACAGTCTTAGCGCTATAATCTCTTCAGAATTACCAAGACATATTGAGAAATGGAGAGATGATGACGGAATATCATCAATGACATCCTGGCAGAATAATCTGGAAGAAATAAAACAGTTCACCCGTGAGAGGACAGCATTTATTATCGAGCATCTGAGTTCTGATTTTTCACTTGATCGAACTGCCCGGTTGACAATTAGTATCAGTGATACCAGTGGTGGCGATGTGTTTATTAATGGTATTCGTATGTATAAAAACACATTGACCGGTTCTTATTTCAGGAATATTCCCATAGTTCTAAGCGCCAGATCTCAACCTGGATTTCAATTTGCAGGCTGGACCGGGATTTCGGACTCTACTTCGATTGAGATTATCCTAAAATCCGATACCACCCTATTGGCGAACTTTGTACCCAATAATGATCACCTGATTCCTAGAGAAATCTCGACCAATCTAACTCTAACATCACAGAACTTACCCTATTTTTCCAGTGGGGATATTACGGTTCTACCAGATGTATCGTTTAAAGTTGATGCTGGTGTGAAAATTAAGATGGCGCTGGATGCCAGTATTTACGTTCATGGAAATATGATTGTTGAAGGAAATGAGGAAAATCCGGTCTCAATATCACCGAATTATGATATGGGTGTTATGCAGTGGGGCGCTCTGTGCTTCATTAACACAACAGATACTTCTAAGATCAAGTATACTGAGATCAGAGGTGCAACTCATGGAAACGAACCTGTTTCGCAAAAAGGAGCAATTTCAGGTTACAATGCAGATTTGATAATTGACAATGTATTGTTAGAGGAGATAGGTTTCCCGATTTTTATACAATATGGCAGTATTCTGCTGCTAAACTCTTTTATTACAACAGATGTGACATGTGATTATATAAATGTTAAGTATGGTTACGGTCAAGTCGAAGGATGCAGGTTCTTTGGGAACAATGCTCCGGATACAGATGCAATCGATTTTGACCAGGTAAATAACGGCTTGATTAGAAACAATTGGATTTTCAACTTTCAGGGGGTGAATTGTGATGGTATCGACATAGGTGAACAATCACTAAATGTAAATATTTATGGCAACAAAATATACAATTGTTTTGACAAGGGCATCTCCATAGGTCAGAAGTCAACCGTAAATATCGAGCGAAATCTGATTGTCGATTGTAATCTAGGTCTGGCTGTCAAGGATGAATCGTATGCTTATGTTAACCAGAACAGTTTCTGGAAAACCGATACAGCGATCACATGTTATGAGAAAAACCCCGGAAGAGGTGGTGGCACCGCGGTAGTGGTAAATACAATTATCTCTGACTCGCCAGGTGCTTCTATTTTTTCAGATTCTTTGTCATCGATAATCGTCTCATATTCTTTATCGGACAGTGAAATTTTACCGGGTAGATCAAATATTAATGCAGATCCTCTATTCATAAATGCATCTCTTTATAACCTGGAGTTACGTCAGGAATCACCTTGCATTGACGCCGGAGATCCCAACCATTCCAGAGATCCGGATGGCTCATTACCTGATTTGGGAGCATATTACGAATTCGATACAGATGATTTTCCATTTGACAGCGATGATCTGATTGTGATTAATGAGATTAATTATCACTCTAATGATAATTTTAATCCTGGAGATTGGGTTGAGCTTTATAATTCGAGTAATGAAACGGTAGATATTTCAGGATGGTTGTTAAAGGATGAAAATGATAACCTGTTTGTCCTGCCTGAGAACTCAACAATACGACCAGTTGGTTATATCGTCATCAGCAGCGATACATCATCATTAAAACAGCTTTTCCCGCGAGTGAGGGACTTAATAGGTAATTTCGATTTCAACCTCAGTGAAGACAGTGATGCAATAAGACTCTATGACATAGACAACGCTGTTCAGGATTCATTAATTTATGACGATGAATCACCTTGGCCGGAGGAAGCGGACGGTTTCGGACCTACTATTGAACTGATAGATCATCGCTTCGATAACAGTTTGGCGAAGAACTGGAATGTATCGGAAAAGCCTTATGGAACACCTGGTTCATTGAATAGTATAGCCGATAAACTGTACGAACCACCGACAGAATTCAGGCTGTCCCAAAACTTTCCAAATCCTTTCAATTCACAGACGGTCATCAGGTTCGACCTGACCAATTCCAATAGAGTGACTCTAACTATTTACAACCTGCTTGGACGAAAGGTCTCTGTTTTAATTGACGAGCAGATGAATCCCGGTTATCATGAAGCTGTTTTTAATGCTTCCGGTCTACCGAGTGGGCTGTACATATATAAAATAGAAGCAGGGGAATTTATCGATTTGAAAAAGATGGTAATGATTAGATAAAGGAAAATTTTACGTTCAATCACTAATTAGCTGCCAGACGAGGGCGTCTGCCAATGGGTGATCTCACTTTTTACAATTCAATCAGGAACGTCTTCCCTACCCCAAAAAGATCAATCTTCCTCAGGTGGATATACTAATTCCACGTCGTCTCTCACCTTGACTTGATAGCCCTGACTAGGAACCAAGTCCACCATATTACTGTAATCGAAGCGTGTCGTGTAGAAACGACCTTCAGAGTCTTTGACCATTAACAGGTATTCACCGATGTTGACGAATGCTACCCTTACCGGTAATGGATAGCCGGGATAGTATGGAACGATTTGCCAGCCGTCTATTAACTGAATCGGCATCTGTGGGTCAATCGGTTCGCCTGTAATAGTTAACTCATCGTTTTGCTCAACATCAAGTTGATAACCTTCTGCAGGATTCCATCCTGGGATGTTATTAAAATTATACTGAGGAACATAAAACCGTCCCATTCCATTCTTGAGTATAATCAGATTGTCGTTTTCAGTCAAAGGTTCGAAAATGGAAATTATATCATTCGATTCAGGAATAACATGCGCAGAAATCATATTCCAATCTGCTGCTAATGAGATCGTTTGTTCCACTTCAGGAGGATCCACACCGACCAGCCAGCGTGCATAGATGCCGCTTCGACCGGGATCAATGTCGAGGATAGCGACGCCGGTATCATTTTCATCATAGTCGAGACTGCCGGGCTCACTCTCGGCGTCAAAGGTGCAATTATCCTCGCTGCCGGGATAAGTATCACCATCGTCCCCGTCATTTTCGTAGGTTTCCAGGTCCCATCTACCATCTGCCTGTTCAATTGCTACCAGATTATGCCGATCTCCTTGATGTCCGGGCCACCAGGGATTATCATTGTCTCGCATATCTTCGTCTACGTGGTATACTAACAGTCCTTCACCGAGGATCTCACCATCGAAACCTATCTGCTGGCGGTTTTCGATCAGGAAGTACTCATCATCCCGCTCTTCCGGATTCCACATTAACACCACTTGTTGCGAAGTTTCCACCGGCAGCAGGCAGAACTTGGTATCATACTCCAGTTCCCTAACGTCAACCCATTCGAGTTGCAACTTACACCAGGCGTCGAAGTGTAACGGACGTCGTCCATCATCCCCCCAGGCGCCAAACGACATCAGCGACCAGAAGCCGATACCTGCCGATTCATATTCGGTGTCGTATAAATCGGGAAGTCCAAACAATGCGTGTCCCAATTCGTGTGCATATACGCCGATATTACCGTTTTCCGGGACGGATGAGTATTTGTGAAAACGAACACCATCCACTTCACCCAGGTTGCGAAACGTCCATGCATGCGACCAGATAAGATCTTCGTTATCAGGGTCTTCCTCAGCGCCAGAACCGGCGTGAACAATATAGACAGCTTCGACTCGACCATCGTCATCGTTGTCATAGCGGCTGAAGTCAAGATCGTCATCCGCAGCGCGAACGGCGTCTTCTGCGAGCTTCTGGGCATTGCGTGGATAGCCTCCCAAACCATAGCGATGATTGCAGTAATAGGAATAGTTCCTCGGCATACGATACCAGCCTGCTACGTCACCGACGATATTAACCATATCGGCGGAATTCTCCAAGTAGAAATCCCGCATACTGCCGCTTTCATATTCATCCAGGCTAAAGAGCATTTCTTCATAATGTTCAATGGAATACTCATCCCGGTCAGCTTCATTATCCTCGAAATCAACTAATATCACTGCTGCGTGGAGTGTAACCTCTTCACCGTCGTCCCGTCGATGCTGCCTCATTCGATCAAGAACGGAAGCACCCGGTTCGTTCAAACCGCGCTCGATTGCGTCAAGATGAATTGTACGTATTTCGGCAACAGTTTCCGGACTTGCATCCTTAAGCCATTCCGGATGAGGAGGCATTGATCCGAGAACGCCTGTTAGAAACAGAACTAATAGTGTAATTGTATATATTGGATGGATTCGCATTTACTTGCCGTTAAGATTATTACTTTCATTTTACTATTACAAAATATGATACAAATTAATAATACTCTATACATAGTAATAAAGCAAGTTTATTAACCTACTTCTGTTATTATTTTCCCTAACTATTTCGTTTTAGTATCGAATTGGTTTATATTCTCTTGAAAAATAGAATTATCTCGCATGTATTCATACTTTGGAGTGCGCAAACCATGCTTGCGCTGTTTACGCCGCATTTAATCGCTACTCAAGGCGCAAGCATGGCTTGCGCACTCCAAAGTAATCTCCCGGAGATGCCGTTTTTTCATATTTGGTTGAGTCGCGCGCGATATGGTGTTTCTCTTGAAAATGCCCCCTCGCTGTCAACCAGTCGCGGTTGATAGCGTTGTTGGGAGTGTTGCTATCAGGGACGGCGTCCTGACGGCAGGTTGGTATGCTCTGAGTGACCAACAATGATGCAATGAAGCAATCAAACAATCAATACAGTATTATTATAAATGCAACTATTCAAAAAGAAAAAACCATCACTGCGCAGCATACTCTTTGTCTGCACTGCCAATATCACTCGCAGCCCCACTGCCGAATACCTGTTTCGCGAAGAAGCAAATAAATCTAAGGAAATATGGGAGGTTGCATCTGCCGGGGCTAACACTATGAAAGGGCTCTCGGCAAATCCGGTAATATCCGTTATAATGTTTCGGCGTAATAAATCAATTAAAAATCACCGATCACAAGTTGTCAGTAAGAAGCTGTTATTACGGTATCATTGGATAATCGTTATGGAAGATAAGCACCGCGAAGCGTTGCTTAAACTGGATAAGAGTATAGCAAATCGGATATTTCTATTCCGTGAATTGACCGGTAATAATCAACTCGAGAGCAGAGATATGCCTGACCCAACCGGCAAGGACGTTGACGACTATCGTCAATTATTCAGTATCTTTGAAATTGAAATATCACTGCTATTCCAGATTATGAAAGATAAAGTCAACGAAGCTGAAACTGAAAATTACGGTTTTTATGACTAATTAACATTACTTTGTTAAGTGCGAGATTCGCGTAGGAAATAAGGGGACAGTATACCTATTTTTCTATAGGACTATCGTTATTTTAAAAAGTATTTATAAAAATAGGTATACTGTCCCCTTATTTCCCATAGATAACCTATTGTTTCTCATGGATTCCCGCCTTCGCAGGAATGACAAAAGAGGATTAAAATCCTGTTCGTCCTGTGTATCCTTGTCCAATTTCTTCCGGTTCATCCGGGTTAGCATTCTTTAGTTTTTAATAAGGTGTAAAAATGAAAAATAAGTTCTTCCTGGCTTTTATCCTGCTCTCCTTCATCTTGCCACTTGAGGCATCAGGCAGAGATTACTGGGGTCTGCGTAACATAAACACGCGCATGCAGGATTCGGTTTATGTCGGATTCGATGCAGATTACTACTGCTTTGCGGTTTCGTGGGCGCGAACAGAATTGCAGGACGATGAATTCACCTGGAACGCTCTGGATAACAGTCTGAATTTTGCTGAACGTTTCGACGGTACGGCAGTTCTCGTTGTATCTTGTAATAACGGTTGGGCAACCGACGGCCAAATCCGAGCGCCAAACGATCTGGATCGCAGAAATCCCCTCTCGGATGAACCTCCGGAAAACGGATATTCGGAATCGTTGTATGATTTCGCATATCAACTTGTTACCCACATTGCCGAGCGAGAAAATCCGGTAGCGCGCTATCTTCGCTTCGTCAACGAACCGGAATATAACTGGGTAATTAGCAGGAACTGGGAGCAGGACGTCGAGGATTACGTTCGCTGTTTGAGAACGTTTTATATTGCCGCTCATGACGCAGCCGAAGAGAATGAGATCGAAATATTGGTTTCGCACGGCGGGTTTAATCTTGTCCGCAGCCTCGCGAGGAAGTATTACAGGCTCGGTGAGGAAAACGAGGAGTTGCAGGATTCGCTAACCACTTTGCTTCAATCGCGCTTCGAACGCCACTCCACGCGTATCCGGAGCTGGGAGGATGTCTCCAGACTGGTCGAAGGTCGCGGTGGAATGCCGCCCAACTACTGGACAGACGTCATAGCCGGTCAAACAGAGTGGCTGGACTGGTTCGACATCCACTACCATTTCAAACCGCGTTTTATCTTTGACGAACTGACGTCTTTTGAGGAAGTTGTCCAGGATTCTGGAGGCGAATTGCGTCCCTGGCTGGCGGCTGAAGCGGCAATGCAGCTTGCTCAAGGCGGATTGACAGACTATGAAGAGCGTTTTCACGCCGGTGATATGGCGCGCAAATGGATACTCGGAATGGCATTTGGACTGGAAGGGATCTGCACTCCGATAACCGGTTATCCACCGGAACATTTCTTCGGACTGTTTGATGACGAGCAGGAGGAGTATCTTTCTGCAACAGCTTATCGTTTTCTTAGGTCGATTATTGAACCTTTACACGAACCGGAGTTGAATTCAATAGATCAGGTATTTTGTGGTCGTTTCGATCATGACATATATTATGTGGTTATCTTCTGGTATGATGCACTATTTGATTCCGATAATGAATGGGATCAGCAGATTGGACTATTAAATCCTAGAGAATGTAGCTCAACGTTAGTTTATAATATACTCGGAGAGCTATTAGAAGAAATTGTTGAAGATGAAGAAGCGTATTTCGATGTCACGCAAGAACCTATCATTGTAATCAGATACCTCAGAGAATCCGTTGATAATGATTCAATCCATAACACTCCTGATGGTTTTCAACTGGTTTCAGTCTATCCCAACCCGTTTAACGCCCGAACAAAGATCAGTTTTTCTCTGAATCGCTCATGTCCAGCAACCGTTACAGTCTATGACTTATACGGTCGTCAGGTGGACTTTCTGTTCAACGGCATAGCCAAAGCGGGAGTTAACCAACTGACATGGAACGCAGGCGAGCATCCGTCAGGTATTTATTTCGTGCGTATGATAAGCCCTTACGGGAATTTGGGTTTTAAAGTTTTGTTGGTGAGGTGAGAAATTGGGTTCGGTTTGATTGCTGTTAGGAAAAAGATTGATTTGTTTTTAGAATATTGGTATTGTGCATTAAGTTTTTAATAACAGGTTCAACTATTATTTCTCAAAAACTATAAATTAGAAACGGCACTGTAGAACTCTAATCTCACGGCTCAGTAGCCAGATAATCCCTCTACCAATCCTCCAATTCTCTTACGCAAATCTCAACAGATTTCTTCAACACAGCCTCACCTGCCTTAGGCGTTGCATTGCCTGGATCAAGCCCTATTATACCATCGGGATATTGCTGAGAAAAAGTTTTAATAGTCAGCATCTCTCGCGAGTTCTTCATGGGTGCATCATTTCCTGTCAGGTTTTCCAATTTAACGGCATCCGGATGTATAGCAAGCATTAACGCAGTCTCACCGAAGGATGCATGAGAACCGGCTTGTTCACCCATCGTTTCGATTACAACTCTATAGGCTTCTGCATCTTTCCACCATTCAAATAGCTTGACACTTTGCCCTGGTAGTTCCGGTGCAATAGTTTGTATTGTGCTTGTAATTGAGGCAGTATTCCCCCCATGTCCATTCACTATCATTACACGACGAAAGCCGTGTTGGTAAAAGCTACGTAGTATATCCTCCAACACAGCCATTAAAGTCTTCGGACTTAGTGAAAGCGTTCCGGGAAAACCCATCAGAGAGAGCGACATTCCATAGTTCAAAGTAGGTGCGGTAATAACGCCGGTTGCTTCAGAGACTCGATGTGCGATTGCCTCAGCCTCGTAATAATCTGTGCCAAGTCCAAGATGCGGACCATGTTCTTCTGTAGCTCCGAGTGGTAGGATTATTCGATTATCTCGTTTGAGATACTTTTTAACTCCTGTCCAGGATAGATTGCCTAATAGGTTCATGTTTCCCTCTATTGGTATAAGTTGGTTCATAGTCATATAATACAAAACCCGCATTGCCTGTTATCAAGGTTTTGCGGGTTTATAGTGGAGACGCCGGGAATCGAACCCGGGTCCGGTGACGCGGTTCGAGAACCGTCTACGAGTTTAGTCAACTATTTAATCTCAATGGAGAACCGCGAGCCGACACGCTGCCCTTCCATCCAGTCATCTAAATCCTGCCGTTCACCCGATGACATTGTGAACAGCACGACTGCCAAGCGTAGTTCTAAGGCGGCGGCAATCAACCGCACTCAAAACTCGCTGCTATTTTATTAAGCAGCTAATGCGTACGAATAGTTATCGTTGGCATTTATTGGTTTAACGGCTTGTTAACGAGGATACCGTAATCCCCGACTCGCAGGTTCAAGCTCCTGCAAGCCCCCGTCGAGACCAAATCGTCCCCATTGTAATGGTAATATACGAATAATATTAGTAGAAAGCAATAAGTAATTTGAAAGTTTCGCAGAAACGTAGCCCGGTTTCTCCGAAACCGGGGATTTCGGTTCGATATTTATTCCCCGGATTCGGAGAAACCGGGCTACGTGACTAAGGCGGGTTGACAACGGAAGAACAGTCTGAAGGCTGGACTTTGAACTTCTCACTCAATTACAAATTCAGTGGTCACTTCTTTAGAAAAAAACTCTCTTGATGAATATGTCGCCCGGAATCGACCTCTCAGTGTATATCGTCCGTCAGGTAGCCTTTGACCAGGTTTATATTGAGGTGGTAGTTCAGATTTTGTACTAATCCCTGCTATCTTCCTTGGAACTCTCAAATCCCACTTTAAATTACCAACTCCCACCGGAAAACGCCGCCGTATTGAAAGCCTCGTTACGAAACGACCATAGCTGTCCAAAACATCTATCTCACAATAAGCCGGTTCACTTATTTCAAAATCAATACTCAAGTCACGCCATACCGAATCGATTATCACCTTCGCCTCAAATCGTGATACGTCAACTGCTACCCAAAGATATTGAGCGCCGGTGCGTTCAGATATTATCAACTGTCCGAATCGTCTGTAGATTGCAATACCTCGGGGCTCATCAAATTGATATTTTCCCTTGCCTGCTTCACCGAAACTCGTAATGTAATTCAGGTCTGCGTCCAATTTGTGCAGGCAGCCATTATTTTTATCAGATATAATCAACTGGTTATGATAATCAAGTACAACATAATTAAGATAAGCATCCTTCACTCCCCAGTCCATAGCGCTTGTCTGATTAAGCAGATCACCTTCCAAAGATAGTTTTCTAACTCGTTGATGCAAGGAATCAATTACAATGACAAAGGTTTGTTTTGGCTTGTAATTCCATTTCTCACCCGGTCCAACAACTGCGATACCGTCCGGTTCTGTAAAACCTTCCCAGACATCAATAATTTCACTACTATCATTAAACAAGGTCACTCTGTTAAGCGCTACATCGGTTACGTAAACAGTACCTTGCGGGTCAAGCGCTACACCCCGAGGTTCGACAAACATCCCGGGAGCGTCGCCTAATTCACCAAGTACGCCGACGTATTCTAACTTTTTCCCTGTATTTCTTAACCTTACAATTCTCGAATTACCCCGGTCAGCAATGTACACTCTTCCCTTGGCATCAGCAGCTATCCCCCAGGGTTTATTGAACTTCACATGATTGGGATCAAGACCATATATGTCCAATGAAAACATTGACCGGTTGTAAATGATACAATTATCCCCGGAATTAACCCCATAAACGGTGATCTCGTCGTCATCACCTGTTTTAGTGGTATCCTCCCATGATTCAAGCCGAACTGCCGCTATTCCCTGTGGATCATCAAAATGTGTTTTGTCCCCAGCAAAAAGTCTGAGCTTGAAGGGAGTAGCTCTAACCACACCCCATGTGTGCTTCCAGGGTGGGTAGATATAAGCGCTGTTATTGCCGTCGGCGCTGACCATCAAGTTGCAGCTTATCAACAATAGAATTATTGGAGTTAAATAGTTTTTTAATTTCATAAAGATACGGTTTTTGAGTTGACAAGTTATCAAGTTGTAAAGTTTGATATTTAGGTGTTGCTCATTATTATTAATCTTACTTCAAATATGATGAAAGAGACGTTTTTATTATCTTCGCTAATTTCAAACTAATACCCGGTGTTGATGCAATTTCATTAACCTTAGCTTCCGAAATCCTCTTTACCGAACCAAAGCGTTTAAGTAGATTCTGGCGACGTATAGGACCCAGTCCATCAATGTCATCCAAACGCGATTTAACCTGTCGCTTACCGCGCAGCATCCTGTGTCGTGTAATTGCAAAACGGTGTGCTTCATCACGGATCTGTTGCAGCAAGCGAAGCGCTGACGAAGTGCGAGGCAGCATCAAAGGTTCTGATCTGCCTGGCAAATATATCTCTTCCAAACGCTTGGCAAGTCCAATTATTGGAAGATCAGGAAGGTTTAGTTCATCCAGGACTCCTTTGGCAGCAGATAATTGACCCAAACCGCCATCAACGAGGATAAGATTTGGGAAGGTTGTGGATTCATTCGGTAGGTCGGACACTCCTGTCTGACTTTTAGGGTCATTCAGTAGGTTGGACACTCCTGTCCGACTTTTAGGGTCATTCAGTAGGTCGGACACTCCTGTCTGACTTTTAGGGTCATTCAGTAGGTTGGACACTCCTGTCCGACTTTTGGAATCATTTAGTAGGTTGGACACTCCTGTCCGACTTTTAGGGTCATTCAGTAGGTTGGACACTCCTGTCCGACTTTTGGAATCATTTAGTAGGTTGGACACTCCTGTCCGACTTTTGGAATCATTTAGTAGGTCGGACACTCCTGTCCGACTGGAGTTGAACGATTGTGAGGAGTCAGACAGGAGTGTCTGACCTACTGAGTCGGAAGAAGTGGTATCAGAAGGGAGTACCTGACCTACCCCTTTCAGGCGTGTGTATCTGCGGCGTACTGCCTCGGCGATTGAAGCGAAATCGTCTATACCTTCAACGGTCTTGATTTTGAACATCCTGTAACCGGTTTTCCAGGGTTTGCCGTCTTTGAATGATACCATTGAAGCAACTGAATCTGTGCCGTGAAGATTAGAAATATCAAATGCTTCGATAAGCAACGGAGGGCTTGGTAGCTTCAATTGTTCTTGCAAAGCCTTCACTGCTCTTGGTATAAAATCCCGCTTTTCAGCCGTCAACCTCCGTTCAAGCAGCAGGTGTTCAGCGTTCCTCTGGGCTGTTTCGATCAACTTGCGCTTATCACCGCGAATTGGAATCGCCACGCTGACTTTTTTTTTCGCTAAACCACTTAAGTATGAGGACAGACTTACTTTATCGGGTGGTTCTATCTGTAGATAGATTTCACCCGGAATAGTGTCCACCAGGTCGTAATGACGCACTATGAACGCTTCCATTAGTGACTCGTTATCAAGTTCGGCAGCACGTTCCATATAAAAAGGACTCTGTCCCACAATTCGACCGCCTCGCACCTTGATAACCGAGAAGGCAGCAAAGTTGTCTTCTCGGGCAAGGCTCACAGCGTCTCTATCTACAGGTTCAATAGAAATTTTGCGTTGTCTTTCACTAAATCTTCGTGCAGCAACTAACCGATCACGAACTGTTGCAGCTTCTTCAAATCTCAATTTTGCAGCCAGCTTGTTCATTTCATTCGCTAACGCTTTCATAATCTCATCATGCCGCCCATTCAGAAACTGTATAAACCGTTTTACGTTCTTCAGATACTCTTCTGATGTTATCTTGCCTACACAAGGTCCGGCACAGCGACCAATGTGATAATCCAGACATAGCTTATATTTGCCCTGTTCAATTCTATCCAGCTTAAGCGGTAAGTTACAATTACAGATTTGAAGAATTCCTCTCATAGCTCGAATAAGACTCCTCACTTCTTTAACATTGGTATATGGTCCGTAGTAGTTAGCTTTTTGAGTGTGTGGTTTGCGTGTAAGGGAAATTCGCGGAAATGGTTCGCGTGTGATCTTAAGATAGGGAAAACTTTTATCGTCGCGTAAATCTACATTGTATTTAGGTGAGTATTTTTTTATTAGAGCGGCCTCAGTTGACAGAGCCTCAACTTCATTACGTGTAAGGATTATCTCCAGGTCACGAATGGAAGCGATTAACCGAGGATACTGATAGCGACCATCGTTCTCACAGGTAAAGTAACTGCGTACCCGGCTGCGTAAATGCTTGGCTTTACCAACGTAAATAACCGTGTCTTCTTTATCTTTAAACAGGTAAACACCGGGTTTATCAGGAAGGACTTCGAGTTTGTTTCTAAGCTTACTATTCCTTACCATATCAACGTATTTCGCCAAAGCATATTAGTGTTTCTAACACGATTGGCGATGATTGAAGCAATATTGCGCATAAGTATATAACCTATCCGCGGTTGTTCTTCCAATAGTTTGGACAGACGATCATAATCAAATCTATAAGCAGTTACTTCTTCGTCAGCAAACGCTGTTGCCGAGCGTGGTGAGCCGTCTACTAATGCCAGTTCGCCGAAAATCTGGCAGTCGCGCATCTGGAAGATGACCTCTTCCTTGCCGAATTCTGATGGCAATTTAAGACGTATTGAAACCCGACCGTCTCGAATGATATAAAGATCCCGTGATTTAGCATCTTCGCGAACGATAGCAACCCCCTTGGGATAACGTTGCTCGGTTCCAATTTGAGCGATAGCTGAAACCTGATCATCTGTCATGTCTTTAGCGATTCCTGATGATTTGAGTGTATTCTTACAGGTTTCCAAATTATTTGCTGGAATAATTGTCATTGTAAACCTCTTGTGTGGGGTAAAAAGATACTCTTGAAGAATAGAATTCCCCGCTGTCAACCCGCCGTGGTTGACAGCATCGTCAGAAGAATTGCTGTCAACCACGGCGCCATGACAGCGGGTTAGAGTAGTAGCGTAAGCGTTCCTGCCTGCGGGTCTTTTAAACTATGGCAAACATTCGCAGGCGGGGACGCCTACGCTACTGCTTTTTCATACCTTACGAGACTCGCTTCAATCCCTGTCCCAGATCGTTAATTATATCTTGCGGATCCTCTATACCAACCGACAAGCGAACCATTGATTCGCTAATGTCCGCTTCCTTGAGCTGTTCCGGTGTATAAGTCGAATGAGTTGTGCTTGCCGGGTGACAGACTAATGAATCACAATCGCCAAGGCTGACGGCATTTGTAAATAGTTCCAGGGTGTCGATGAAACGCTTGGCATCTTCACGATCTCCCTTGATTTCAAAGGCAAGCATCCCACCAAATCCATACATCTGAGATCGAGCAAGCTCATAGCCCGGATGAATGCTTAAACCAGGATAGTAGACCTTTTCAATCTTCGGGTGAAAACTAAGATACTGAGATACCTGCATTGCATTCTCACTATGTCTTTTCATTCGGACAGCGAGCGTCTTTAATCCGCGCATCAATAACCAGGCGTTAAACGGACTGATGCAGAAACCAACAGGGGTAAGCGTGTCTTTCCTGATCTGCGTCATTAATTCTTCTTTCCCAACTAAAACCCCAGCAACGGTGTCCCCATGACCACTTATATATTTTGTAGCGCTATGTACAATTATATGAGCTCCATGCTCGAGCGGTCTCTGCAATGCAGATGTAGCAAACGTATTGTCTACTGCTAATGGGATGTTATGTTTCCTGGCAATTTCAGCGCAACCCCGAATATCTATTACATCCAGGTTTGGATTGGCTGGTGTTTCTATGAAAAGAAGTCGTGTTTTATCATCAATAGCAGCTTCGATTTCATCGAGATGTGTTGCTCTGACTTCGCGAGCATCAATACCTACTCGCGGCATAAATCCTTGGAATTGCCCGTGAGTTCCACCATAGATTGTAACAGATGATACGAAATTATCACCTGTTTGGCACAACGTCATAATCAGGGCGGCAATGGCGCTCAATCCAGATGAGAATGCCAATCCGGCTTCTCCACCTTCCAGACACGCCATCTGACGTTCGAGGCATTGTTGAGTTGGATTTGCAATGCGGGAATAGATAAAACCATCGGCTTCACCCTTGAAGAGCGCTTCGCCATGGTCGCTATTATGGAAGAAAAACGTTGATGTTTGATATAACGGCGGAGCAACCGAGCCTGTATGTGGGTCCATACTCTCTGCGCCGTGTACTGCTAATGAATCAAAGCCCCATTCTTTTTTTATCATTGGATACTCCTGAAAAGAAGGATGAAGGATGAAGGATGAAATTCATCTGAAGGGCAAGGAATTCCATTCATCATTTATCATCTTTCGGTATTTGTTTTATTAATGATTCTGTTGATTTAGTAAATTATTCAAGAATCATCTTCTCATTTCCTCATTCCCGCGAAAGCGGGAATCCAAAATTTTCAAGTATTTAACATTCTGTAAACTGGATTCCCGCTTTCGCGGGAATGAGGAAATGAGACTTAATCAACAGAATCATAAATTATCTTGAACAAGTTCTATGAGAACCCCGCCGGTAGATTTTGGGTTAATGAACGCTATCAAACACCCTCCAGCGCCAGCGCGTGGTTCTTCATTGATTAATCGGACTCCCGCTGCTTTGCATCGAGTTAACGTTGCGCGAATATCATTCACTCTTAAAGCAATGTGATGCAAACCCTCACCACGCTTTTCTAAAAAAGCAGCAATTGGCGAGTCATCTGATATTGGCTGCAAAAGCTCAAGTCTGCAATCGCCACCCGGCAACATCTGAAGTTGCACGCCCTGTTCAGATACGATCTCGCGATCCCCAAGTGTAATGCCCAACATCTGGTATTTTTCTGTAGCTTCATCAAGATCGCGAACTGCAATACCTATGTGATCTAATTTGGCATCGGGTATAAACGACACAACTTTGTTTATCATATCACTAATGTTTATAAATAATGACGAGTATGAAAGATGATTTCATCGCTATTCCTTTTCATCCTTCATCCTTTCTTACTATCCTCCGTGTGTCTCGTAATCGAGGATCAATTCTTCCAATTTCTTCCAGGCTGGTTCGAGCTTCATTGTAAGAATTAATAGATCGTTGTATTGTCCGCTGTGATCTTTGGCCCAATCTTTTAGCACAGCTTCCAACTGGAAACCGATATTGGTGAAGCGCGCAAGCAGTCGTTTTTGCTGGGCAGCCAATTCGATTACAACGCGTTCAATATTGAGATCACCGGCGATGGTTAATAGTTCGTAAACCATCTTTGATGAGATTCTATAACCTCTATATTCCGGAGCGACAATCCCGCGGATGTGTGCTAAGTGACGCGTCCAGAACAGGTCGGTTAAATGCAACGACCAACTTGATATCAATTCACCGTTATACGTGGCAACCAGTGGAATGACTTGACTGGTATCAGTTTCATAAACCCATTTATGAATAACCGCTGGATCGGTAACATCATCACGGAAATACATCCGTTCATCTGTGGGGAGCGCTTTCATAAAGCGTAACAGCTTATCCTCATCTGTTTTTTCCAGAGATCGAATTATGATCTCTTTACCATCTTTAAGCTTACGGGTTTTGGGAAATGCACTAAGGTCTATCATTTTACCTCCTTTATTTGTTTATTTTATATTTATTTCTTTAAGCAGCTTTAGATAACTCATATAACGTTCCATAGGCAAAATATCTGTATCAACTACTGATTTAACTGCACAACCGATCTCGGTATTATGCAGACAATCCCTGAAGTGACAATCGGATGCAAATTCAATGAACTCACGGAAACATTGTCCTAATGATTGCTGCGTTACGTCCCAGAGCTGACACTCTCTAAGACCAGGTGTGTCAATAATCCATCCGCCCTGTTTAAGAGGATGCAGCCGTGCAACGCTGGTTATATGACGTCCTTTTCCTGTGACACGACTGACTTCATCGGTTTTAATGTTAAGATCAGGATCAATATAGTTCACCAACGTAGATTTTCCTACACCGGATGAACCAGCAAGAAGTGTGATTTTATCGATTATTAAATCTCTGAACCTGTCAATTCCTATACCAGTCAGAGCACTAGTTAATATAATAATTTCTACAGCATTATGATACACTCTTTGCAGAAAAGACAGCCTTTCATTGTCAGCAATGTCAATTTTGTTTATAATTAATACAGCAGGAACATCGCCTCGCGCTGCAGTAACCAGCAAGCGGTCAATCAACCCGGTGGGTGTGGCAGGATTTGCTGCTGAAGCAACAATAATTACCTGATCAAGATTTACAGCCATTGTCTGTGGTATCGGCTTGAGTCCGGCAGCTTGCCTGGTGAAGTCATTTTCTCTGGGCAGGATTTCAACGATTCTCAAATCGTCTGAAATCTTTTCAAGCGCTACCCTGTCTCCAGGGGCAAGAGGGCGAACTCCACCACTTTTCTGACGCCAACGTCCAGGTACAGACAGGTGCAATTCCAAATTATCAATAAGTACGTTTGCCCTGTTACCCGTTGTACCAAGGATTAAACCTACCACTTGAGAATCTGTAAATGATTGTAATTCAGTGTTTTGATAATTATCAATATTGGCTATAATTCCCTGGAAGAATAGAATTAATCGGTTATGCCTTTAGCTCAGCAATGTATAAACTTAATAACACTGGAGTAGCGAAGCTTGCTGCGCGTCCACTTAATAATACCAGAGTAGTGCAGCTTGCTGCGTTCTTGCACGGTGGCGCATGCGTGTCTGCTTGCGAGCGCGCAGCAAGCTGCGCTACTCCGGCTGAGCTAAAGGCATAACCGATTAGAATTATTTCTTACGTATTCAATACATTAGAGTGCACAAGCCATGCTTGTGCCTTGTGTATTGATTATGTGTATTGTAAAACGCGCAAGCATGGCTTGCGCACTCCAAAGCAGTCTCAGTATGTTGTTAATTTTTCATAAAGTGATTACCACAAACTGGGACTTTTATGCTCCTATGTTCAAGATAAGCATTTCTTAATGAAAGTCAAGCAAAGTTTGTATGTAACTAATCATAAATATACAGATTTAAGGATTGACACAACATATATTACTTCTTAGATTGTATTATCTCAATCTTTTCCAATAATCGGGAATGCTCAAGCAAGCTTGAGCACTCCAGAATGTAAAATTTCAGGTTTTGCTAATGAAATTACACGAATTAATTACACCTGACCATATACTGCTGGATCTTTCAGTTAAAAACCGTGAAGACGTTATTGAAAACATGGTGAATCTACTTGTCGAGGCGAAAACACTGGATAATCCGGATAAAGTAAAAAAGATGGTTATTGATAGAGAGCGTGAGTTGGGCACGGGAATTGGTTTCGACGTCGCTATCCCTCACGCTGAACCGGGACCATTTCCCGTTCCTATTGCCGCCTTTTGCCGACTTGCTAAAGGTGTGAACTTTAACGCTCCGGATAAGAACCCGGCACATTTGATATTCCTGCTGCTGACGCCGGATCGAATGCCGGCGCTCCACGTCAGACTGATGGCTCGGATTTGTCGGTTACTCAAATCTAAAAGCCTGCGTAAGGAATTGCTCGAAGCACAAAACGCACAAGCGGCAGCCAGGATCATCGCTGAAGCTGAGGCTGATTTTCCGGAGTTGAACCCATGAGCGCTATGAAATTAGTAATCATCATCCTCAACAGGGAAGAGTACCTCGATGAACTGCTCGAAGCGTTTGTCGAGCTCGACGTGCGCGGCGCTACGGTGGTAGATTCCGTCGGTATGGGACAGATTATTTCCAACAAATTTCCCATCTTCGGCGGTCTGCGCAGTTTGATGGAAGGCGCCAGACCTTACAATAAAACCATCCTCACGGTAGTAAGTGAGGAAAAAGTAGAACTGATCACCGCTGAACATCAAAAGATATGCGGATCACTCGATGAACCCGGAACCGGATTGATATTTACCGTACCCGTAGATTTCGTTAAAGGACTTACTGGAAAATCCCTCTCATAGTGGACGCAACACTCTTGTTGTGTGTGAGCTATCCAGTAGGTCAGACACTCTTGTCTGACTCGTTGATTGTCGGACAAGAGTGTCCAACCTACTATACTCTTGTCGCGTTTTTCATCTGCAGATTACACAGATTTTGCAGATTTTTTCGATTGTATATATTATCTGCTTAATCTGTTGTGATTGATTGTTTTATATGTCTCAAATGACAAGAGATTGTCCCTGCACTACTAATTGTGATATAGATCGCACATCACTCCCTTATTATTCACTAAAATGTATAATATTTCTGGTAAAGTATTGGTCTAAAACAATCCAAAGGCGAAGATATGAAAAGGTTTAGCGAATCACTTTTTACCTTGATAATCATCACTATTATCCCGCTGTCACTTTACGCAGACACTGAGGTTTCCAGTGACGTCAGCGGTGAGTGGACGACTGACGGAAGCCCGTACATCGCTACGGATCAGATAGTTGTGCCTAATGGTGAATCCTTGAACATCGAAGCCGGTGTACAGGTGCACTTTGAGGACGATTATCAGTTCATCATATACGGTCAATTGACAGCGGAAGGCAGTGAAGAAGATTCAATATTCTTCAGATCATCAGAGGATGATGGTATCTGGGGTGGTTTGCGCTTCCTTAACGCCGACAGAAACACGCGTCTAAATTGTTGCGTTGTGACAGGCGGACATAACTCGGGATGACAAGGTCACGGCGACCTGGTTTCCAGCGGTGGCAATATCCTCATCCAGAGAGGCGATGTCAGGATCGAACACTCCCGAATCTCAAATGGGCAAGCACGGGGATTCGGTGGAGGTATCGCTGTCTGGAATGCCGATCCTATGATCCATAACTCCCTGATAAGTGAAAACCGCAGTTCAGAGAGTGGAGGTGGAATTGAGATCTATAATTCATCTTCACCAACTATTATTGACTGTGAGTTCGTGAATAATAATACAGCCTGGGATGGCGGCGGGATATGCATCGATGAACAATCAAACCCACGAGTTGAACGCTGTGCTTTTCATAACAATGGCGCAGCTGTTGGAGGGGGTCTCGGTATGAATTCCAGCGGCTTTTAGTTTCTCACTGTAGTTTTAGCGCTAATACTTCAATATACGGCGGCGCTGTTTTTATAAGTTCAGGAGACAATATTATTATTGAGTGGTGCGATTTTATTTCTAATAGAGCTACTGGAGGCGGGGCTTTTGGAACTCGATTCGGGGCTGTAGCAGAAGTACGCTATTGCCGGTTCATTGAGAACATTGCAAACGAAGGTGGAGCATTAACGGTAATGAATCAACCGGTGTGCCATATCCATCACAACCTGTTTATGCGCAACTTCGCGAGTTATGGTGGAGTCTTTTCATCCAATGAACGCCGTCCGTTGGGAGGCTCTCCTCTTTCAATGACTAATTGCACATTCATAGATAATCGCTCCGAGTTTCCCGGAAGTGAGCCGAGCATCGCCCGTTTGCGTGGAAACGAACGGCTTAACTTGTCAGGTTACATTATCTGGGGGGGGGAACAAGTCTCCCTATTTCAACAACCAGAACAGGATTACCGTAACCTCAAGCCACATTCAGGACGGTTGGGGCGGGCAGGGGAATTCCGATGCTCTCCCCGGGTTTTTCGGAATAGACTCAAGCTGGTATCTACTACGAGGTGATTCACCTTGCGTGGATTCCGGTGATCGCAACCTACCTGATGATCCGGACGGCACTCGTAATGATCGCGGCTGGATCCACTTTCCCAACGATGCCCTTGATAATCTAAGAATTGATACCTTATCAGTAGATATAACAACTGAGGAGCACCGCACACTGTCCATCCGCTACCGTAACGATACTGAAGTTCCGGTATACGCCACCCCGATGGAAAGATGGCAAGCAGGTGACCCGGAAGAGATGATAGACGTTACAGCTATCACCGACGACAGTGAGATTCACGCCGTAGCATGGACGGAAAACGGATATATTCTATCCGGTGGTAACAGTGGAAATACGCCTAACCAGATATATTGTCTTGACAGGGATTTTGAGTTAACGGATCAATATAACCAACCAGGTGAACCGTATGCAGAATGTATCTGGGATCTGGCAGGCGACGGTATTGATTTCCTGTATGGCAGTTTCGGCAATCTGATAGTTGCGTTTATGGCGGACGGGGAGTTGGGTGACATCTATGCCGGACCGGGCGGCTTTCAGGTCAGTCGTGGTATAGGCGCTGATTTTACATTCTGTGAGGGCTTTGCAGATATATACATCGGTGGGGAAGAAGGAGTAATTGAATGCACCGATGAAGAGATCCGTTATCAGCAGCGATTTCAAGTGGGCTATCCAATTGAGTCTATCGGTGTAAAGGGAAACACACGAGCTGTCTATGTTTTAACTGAACCGTATTCCTCGTACTACCTTCTATCGCATCTTCCCCTTTAAGAACGTAATCCTTATTAGGTATAACAGTAAGTATATTACACATTTAAAACAGAATTCAGACATATAGTGTAGTGAGTTCTCACATGATTCGAATACCTTTCATAGGT
>JAVCDD010000210.1 GCA_030765125.1 Candidatus Hatepunaea meridiana | reverse complement strand
CGATAAATCGGCCCCTACGCGGAACTTTTAATGTTTCAAACAATTATAAAAACCAATATTGATACTTAACAAAGTAATGCTAAGTAAAAACAGAAAGGTGAAAGGTTTAATGAAAGAAGTGGAACCCGTAGAGGCAACCTTATCTAATACAAGGCATTTTTTCATTAATGTCAATAGATCAGCATCGTTATTTCACGTTTTTTACTGAAGAAAATTCTCTGCTATTTTAACCTGAAATAATTAGTTACCTAACCCGGTTTCCTCGAAACCGAAGAACTCAATCTGTGTCACTCTATCCCTCCCACTAAATATCCGTTACAATAACACCATACCCCTGCAAGCTTAAAACATCGTCAACACCCCGACACCCCAACACTTCATCACCTTCCGTCACATTATCGTCACACCGTCGGGACCCCACCCACAAAGGCTTTGCACCCTCTCTGTGACGATGTGACGCTGTTTTACATAGTGCGTCAATCATTTCAAGTTTAAAACATCCTTTCCTGCTTAATCTTCTTCACGGAATTCCCAAACAATTCCCGCGCCTTTGCTGTTACCTTACGCCCTCGGGGGGTTCGTTCAAGGAAGCCTTGCTGGATCAGGTAGGGTTCGTAGATTTCTTCGATGGTTTCCGCTTCCTCTGCTACTGCAACCGCTATCGTGCTCAATCCGACCGGACCACCACTGAAGTTTTCGATAATTACACGTATAATGCGCATATCCATATCGTCCAAGCCATTTGGATCTATCTCCAAGCGCCCCAAGCCGTGCTTCGCAAGCGGTAGCGTGATCCGTCCATCGCCCTCAACCTCAGCGAAATCGCGCAGCCTCCGCAGTAAACGATTGGCAATGCGCGGTGTCCCCCGTGACCGTCTTGCCACCTCCATTGCGCCGTCCTCATCGAGAGCCACCTTAAGCAGTTTTGCGGAACGCTGGATAATGTAGAATAACTCCTCAGCATCATAATAATCGAGACGCGATATCACTCCGAATCGAGCGCGCAGCGGCGACGTCAACAGTCCGGCGCGAGTAGTTGCACCGACCAGCGTAAAACGTGGTAAACTGATCTGGACGGAACGCGCCGACACGCCCTTATCAATCATAATATCCAGCGTGAAATCCTCCATTGCAGGATAGAGATATTCCTCGACAACGTTGTTCAAACGATGTATCTCATCTATGAAAAGCACGTCACGTTCGGTGAGGTTGGTCAGTAATCCCGCCAGATCACCAGGGCGTTCCAATACCGGACCGGATGTGACTTTAACTTCCACACCAAGCTCCTTTGAGATCAGGTGAGCAAGCGTTGTCTTACCCAGTCCGGGCGGTCCGTGAAACAGACAGTGATCGAGCGCTTCACCACGATTGCGTGCTGCGGTCAGGAAGACCTTAAGGTTGTCGACTACCCGCTTCTGCCCGACGAAATCGTCCCAGGCAACCGGTCGAAGCGATTGCTCTACATCTATGTCGCTTGATAACTGGTCGGGGGATGTTATGCGTTCTTCGTTGTTCATTTATTTTTAAATTGTTAAATTGCTAAATTGTTAAATTGTTGTATTGCTGTATTGCTGTATTACTGAACAACAATATAGCAATACAACAATATAACAATATAACGGCATATTAAGAAACCTGACGATAACGTAGAATTCTTGTTACTTGACACTTGTTACTTTACAACTTCTAAAACCCCACTTGAAGCAACACTTCTGAGCGTCGGATCATACATACATTCTGCTGCTATCGGTGGGAGTGTGAATGAGCCCCTGGTTACGACCCTCAGAGCATAATAGTATTTCAATCTCTGCCCTTTAGGAATGTCGGCGAATAATAGCAATCGTTCGTCCCGGATGTCCATATAGTCCGGTATGAGCGTGTCTTTGTCTTTCGGCAGCCAGGAAAGTGTCGCTCTTGATTCAAGGCGGGGGTTTTCGATCTCGAAACAAGCTGGTAGTCTGTCGTCGATAATCAGGTTTTCAACTTTCTGTTGTGATGAATATATATTAATTTCAGCTACGATCATTTCACCGTGTTTTATTTTATTCAGATCAATTTCTTTACCATTAGTGTTAAGATATCTCCGGCGTACTTCGATACCCTTATCTTCCTCGCGGAATGTCTGACCGACCGGAATGCCGCGAGCTTCCCAGAAATAGTAACATCTGCCCTCGCCCTTAAGAGCAAGCTTGATTTCCTTTCCACCAAGCGTACTATCGGACAGTGTGTAGGGATTCGTTGTGAAATCTGCTTTCTTCTTACCATTAACATATAATTCGCCGGTATAATCAGGTGTACCTTCAATCCTTAATATCTTCCCCAAGCCCATTAACGCCCAGGCAACCTCCTGAGTTGTCAGCCATCTGTATTTGGATATTTCCTTTGTCAAATAATTCACCAAATTCGGAACGCCATTGTGCTGTGGAGCGACTTCGGATAGTACGTTCAGGATTATCGCATTCGTTCTTATTGATGAACTAAACGATCCGCCCCTTTCTCGGGGTTCATCCTGAGGCTTAAAAGAAGTTGGCAGCAAAGTCATTGCCGTTGAAATATCCCCGGACAGGGCAAAAGCTCCGGCTAACAGGGCGCGGCTGTCGGATGACATCTTGTTCTGCCACTCGTCCAGCAGGTAGTGCATAGTTCCCTTTTCCGGCTTATTCATTAATGATAAGACATAAACTGCATAGGCTTGAGCGCGCAGACGATAATGCGGATAGTATCCATAATAACCATATTCACGATCACGGAAGAATCTATCATCCGCCCGTGCAACCTTCCTTAAGAATTTACGGCATCCTTTCAAGACACGCTTTGGAATTGAATAACCCGCTTTATCCGCTTCTACAAGGAAATGTGACGCATAGATGGAACTCCAGTCGCTGTAACGATACCCATGTGGCCAATACGAAAACGATCCGTCAGACCTTTGCATTGAGACAATCTTGTTTATCGCTTCGCCAATAAAATACTCCGGAGCATTCCCCGCAAACATATCCGGTTCGGCAACTTCAGCCACCTCCCTAAAATACAGCAGCGGAAATGCCTGGGATGTTGTTTGTTCAATACAACCATAAGGATAGCGCAGCAGTTTCTGCAATCCACCGGCAAACTTCAGAGCGGGGAAGGACGTTAAATTCAAGCTGAAAGTTGTAGTGCCGGAAACCCAATTGCCCGGAATTGTAAAAGTGGTGTCCTTATCCGCTGATAAAGAACCCGCTCCGGTAAGCGAGATCGGCGGGGATGGCGGCAGCAAAGGAACTTCCACCTCATATAACGCCGATGAACCCGCACCTTCTGACGTGAGCCTGAAATCCACTTGACCGATGGTTCGCTCAGCCTCAATCGAGAATATTAGTAACGCTTCGCTTCCGTCGTCAATGGTAACCTTCTGACTATCTCCATTCTTGTCTATCATATTATAATACACCCTTACCGGTCCATCAACCTCAAGTTTAATTTCAAATTCACCTTTCCTGCCCGTACCGTTATAAATCATAATCGGAACATCAAATTTATCACCGGAATTTATAAACCGCGGGAAGGTAGGCGTTAATACAATCGGGTCGCTGACCGTAACGTAGTCATCAATCGCACCGAATTCGTCCCCTGCAACAGCCAGCGCCATAACACGCAAGCGACCGTTGAATTGAGGCAGATCGAACTTAATTGTCGCTCTTCCTCGGCTGTCTACTGGCAAAATACCAGACCAGAAGGATACTGGCTTGACTCTAACAGCGCTGCCAGGAGACAGATGAGCCTGTCTGACCGCTTCTGCTCGACCACCGGAGGGGGACGAATGTATCTCCGCCGCTTCTACATCCGGCAGCAGTTGAGCGAATATGTCGTAAGTATTAACGTCCAGCCGCTTCTTGCCGTAAAAGAGGCTGTTCGGGTCAGGCGTAGTGAAATCTGTCAACTGAAGTATGCCTTCATCTACAGCGGCAACCGTAACGAAGGTTGAATTAACTGAACGGTCTACTTGCAGAGCGATCTCAAGCGGTTGATTTGGACGAACTATTTCGTCAACACCCAGTGTAATATTCAACCGTTTATTGTCCGATTCCACAAACAACGGCGCTACGCCATAAGCCCGCGTAGGCAGATGTTCATCTTCAGAGCCCGGTGTTCGGACTATTGTGGCAGTAACGTAAACATTTGGACGATAGCTTTTTAGCATCGGCAGCGATATATCAGCGGTGTTGCCGTCTAAAGTAATCAGTTTAGAGTAAAGCACCTTTTCTCGCTCAACCGTTAGAAGAAGCTTGCCGCCGAATGGCGCTTTTATCAGTACTTTAGCATTATCATTTACATTATACTTATCGCTGTCCAGCGTAAGATCAATCCGGTCAGGGTGTTCCATTGACCATGGAGAATATCCCCAGCCGCTTACGTAAAATTCTATATAGGTAGAAGAGATCGTTTTCTGATCCAGAATGTGCAGTTTATAACGACCGTATTCTTCAGGCAGAAATGTGACCGTTTGCGGGGAACCATCTGTAGAAATTTTATATCCCTGGATTCGTTCTTCCGTTCGCTCTGAGACGTATCGCATTCTGCCATTACTGTCTCGCTTCAAAACAGAATTATAACGTATGCGGGTTATTACACTGGACAGTTTTTTAACCGGTATCGGCTTACCATCCGGGGAAAGGGTGATGACGCTGAATTTCTCCTGTGTACCAACCTCACCATAGCCCTTTTTCTCCCGTTTTATACCAACATAGAACGGGTAGGCGTGAACGTCAAAGGCAGTATAAGCCGTAACTGCTCGACCACCGGTTTCTTTAACTGTAACCTGTGCTTCTCCCTTCATTGCTGCCGGAGGCTGTAATTTGCTCGGAACCGTTAATGTGAATGATGCTTTGCCATCGCTATCGAGTTTGTCTTCTACTCGATCACTCTCAACTTCTTTCTTTGACTTATAATCATTACCAAATGTGTAAGTCATCCAGCCATCTGGTAAAAACGGCACTGGTTTAAAGACGCATTTGACTTCGACCTGACGGTCTGCTGCAGGGGGTCCAAATAGCATTTCCGCAGCTATATTGATCTCAATTTCATCACCGGCAGAATAGCTCTGCTTATCAGTTGTAACCTTTACCTTAATCCGGTCGGGCATAAATTCTTCAACGCTGAAGTCAATACCTCCGATGGGTTCCTTAGATGCTGCAAACAGATTCGCTCGATACTTCCCGGTTTTGGCGTATTTCGGAATATCCAGCTTGAATTCAACCATTCCAGCATCCTGCGTGCGTACTTGTTGTTCTGAGAATATCCGACCATCCGGTCCTCGCACCTCTAACTTGACAGGAAATGACGGTGGCACACTTATGTTGACTCCACGTGTGATGGCAGCGATATTCGCCTTGTCACCGGTTCGGTAGACGCCTCTATCTGTGTAGAGGAACGCTTCATAGCCTCGCGTAAGATGCGGACGACCGTCAACGTCGAAGTCGGCTGATGAGATAGAACTGTTATCAAAGAGCAGATAGCAGAAATCATCTCCCTTTGAGGCGGTGATTATATAAGGTGTAAACTCTTCCTGAAGATGCTCCGGCACGGGCAATACCGCTCGTCCCTCAGCGTTCGTGCGCGCTGCAACGATCTCCTGATTGTTTGAACTCCATACGATTACTTTCACGCCGTTTAGCGGTTCAAGGTTAGTAGTTAACAGCACCCAGACCGACAATTCATCATCCGTGCGTTTGGCTATCAACCCCATATCCGTCAGCATTACTATTTTACTGTCTTTACGCCAGTAGCGGTCATACTGTCGAACTACCAAACGGAACAGACCGGTTTTATGATTTTGGAGAAATTCTGCAAAATTAACCGTTACTTTGTTTTGTCTGTTGCTCTGGATATCGATGTCAATGTCCTGCTCAAAAATGCGCCTTCCGACGTTATTTATGCTTCTGCGCCGACTACCTCGCTTAAGGAAATGAACGAGGTTGTTTTCATAGATTTTCTCCACTTCAATATGTATCCGCTCAATATTAGTAACTTCAAGCTCAACATTTTTCAGACCGGCACGTGTCAGATACGATCCTGGAGCCGTAAAAGAGATGCGTGGTTCCAAGTCCTTTATGGTAACTCCCTGAACAAATTCTTCTTTCAGTCGAAAACCGTTATTTGCCTGTAGTCCTTTCAGAAGTGTAACGATAAATTTCTGACCAGGCTGGAATTTCCCAGTTAGACGGAGTCTATTTCCATGCTCGGTAATATTCAGCTTAGTTTCGGGTTCTATTTCAATGTAGTCTTTCGCTTTATTAGCTGGAACAGGCGTTGAGAAGACAACATCGATCCAACTATTTCCACCCAATTGACCGGCGTTAATCCTGTCTATTGTCAGTGGGATTCTACCCAGAAAGTGAATGCTTTTCTCGAATTCTTCACGCAGTGGGACAGCACCATCTACACAGGTCAAACCGGCTTTGACCTTAACCAATAACGTCCCACCTTCTTTACCTATGGAGATCGGTTCGGTTTGCAGGCATATATACTTTGTGGATGAAGTATTGACCATCAAGAACTTAAGGCGTCCCTTATCTTCACCTTCAGTAATTTGCAGAGTAATTCTATTAGAACATTCATCCGGATCAACCTCTTCATTAAATTGGATAGTGATTTCAAGTGTGGATTTGCTCGGAGTATCCGGAACGAGTTCTGAAGAATAATCAACGTTGCTAATCTTCAGATATGGGGTGTGGAAGGTGAATTCGGTCTGTCCTTTGAGCCGCAAGTCTTTCGCGCCAACTACTTTCGGCAGGACTTTCGCCTTGTAGTCCGTTGATGGTTTGAGCCACTGTGTAGGTAGGAAGCGTAATGTATTAGGGCTGATCCATTTATAACGTCCTGGAAAAGACGGTTCAAAGATTACCGGGGACGTCTTATCAATATCGTGGAGTACTTCAATCGAATCCTCAGGCATGATGTCCTGAGAAAAGATGATCGTAATGTTGGTTTGACGCGTAGTGCCTTTTTGGGGATGGAAATCTGTTATCTCCACGGATGATTTATCAGAAGTGCAAGAGATAAGCAGCGTTAAGAACAATGTGGCAGTAATACGAATAGCTGAGGATGTTTTCATAATTATTCTCCTGAGTTTAGAGTTCTCACCGTTTAGAGTTCACACTTTAGTGTATTAGTTTAGAGTTCAACCTTCATGTTGTTTTCCCTTCCTGAACTAATGGAGTGAACTTTCGCCAAAAACAACCTAAAGGTCGAACTCTGAACTTTAAAAACCTGAACTTATATATCCCATTTCTTCCCGTAATCTAATATGGGATAAGATCGCCATAATTCAGTGGCTCGTTCTTTTCCAACCTGTTTGAGGAAATCTCTGGTGCTTGAAAATAGCCAGTCTGTCCATTTATCAACATAGCCGTGATAAACCGGATTGTGATGTATATAATTCATCGTGACCCAGAAATGACGATCCGATTTCATTGGTCGCTCAAAGCAATTGTGCCATACTTTTCGACCCACCTGATCGTCTTCAAGGTTCCACAATCGCGATGAACGCCCGTGAAACAATCCTAATTCCCTGCGTAATTGTTTGATTGTTTCAGTTTGAAGCAATATATGATAGTGATTCGGTAATATACACCATGCGAATATCTCAACAGAATACTTCCGACAAGCAGTCAGGACTTGCACTTCACATTCCAGGAGACGCTCTTTATTCTTGCCAATTATTGGAATGTGCTCATAACAGGAAGCCGAGATGAAGTATCTATGTTCACCTTCCAGGTCAAGATGAGGGGGATTATGCCAGGATAAACCATTACGTTTTCTGTATTCTATTATTTCCTGGCGCTCGGCTTCTGTCGATTTTCGCCATTCATACATGATAAAAACCTGTTCGTAAATCGTTTAGAGTTTAGAGTTCGCACTTTAGTGTGTCGTACGTCTCCAACCTGAAGGTTGAACTCTAAACTTAAAAACATCCCGAAGTATCGGGACGAACTCTGAACTTGAAAACACACTAAAGTGCGAACTCTAAACTCCGCATTCCGCATTTCAATCTGCTTAATCCGTTTAATCTGTTGGGAATTCTATCTTTTATCTGCTGTGAATCTAATCCGCATCCCTCGCAAGGCGCAACCCAAGGTCGGCGTTGCGGTTTGACGGGTTGTTGCCGCTGCGATACGCCGATCGGCAGTACCCGGCGCCGTAGTTCCAACCACCGCCACGATCGACCCGGCTGGAGCCCGACGGCGACACCCAAGCACTGCCGTCATTCGGAGCGTTGTTGTAATTGCTATGATACCAATCTTTGCACCACTCCCAGACGTTACCCAACATATCGTATAAATTCCAGGCGTTTGGCAGCTTCGTTCCGACCTCTTCTGCCCTTCTATTATCATTGCCCGAATAAACAGCATAACGGTCTATATCATCATACCCCGAATCATCGCCCCAGTAAAACCTCGTTGTCATCCCTGCACGACAGGCATATTCCCACTCAGCCTCCGAAGGTAAACGAAAAGCATTGCTTAAAGCAGATTCAAAATCCTGTATGTCATCACAGGATACATAATATACCGGATAATCATCTCCTACACCATTTCCATTAGATGGATTGTTTCACATCACTGCTTCCCATTGTCTCTGCGTTATCTCATACTTCCCCATCCAAAAACCATTAGAAATAGTAACCCAATGCCCCGGTACTTCATTATCTCGTGAATCTTGCTCTCTTTCTCTTTGCTGATTCTCACCACCCATCCAAAACCTCCCCTCCGGTATCCAGCACATCGTTATCATCACACCCGTATCACCCAATTCAAACTCCTGCTCTTCACCCGCTTCAGGTGTATCCGGAGTAGTCGCCGAAGTTTCATTAGAATAACCCGAATCTCCATACTCATTATACGCACTAACTCGATAATAATATATTGTATTCCTTTCAAGCTCACTGTCCTGATAGGTTACAATCCCCACGCCAATCTGGTTAATTTGAGCAAAGCTGCCGCCTTCCGTCCTTCGCTCTATCTTGAAACCATCCTCATTATTCGAATTATCGAGCCAGGTTAGATTTATACGATTGGAAGAAACCGCTTCTGTCTGAAGATTTGAAGGCGCTACAGGCATTGGATTATCGGTTGTTGCATAAGCCTCGTTGGATGGTGGAGACTCATCGCCACCTCTGGATGCTTTGACTTGATAATAATATATCGTGTTTGGCTGTAGTCCTGTATCATGAAAGGTTCTGTCACCGGCAGCGGTTTGACCGACTTGAGTGTAGCTGCTCGACTCTGTACTCCGTTCGATCCTGAAGCCATCCTGGTTCTGTGAACCGTATTGCCAATTTAAACTTATTTCATTGATTGAAACCGCTTGAGCATTAAGCCCTGTAGGCGCCGGTACCGCATTCGGATCTAATGTAGTCACTGACATAATGTTGGAATAATCCGATTCACCCTTCTCGTTGTAAGCAAGCATTCAGTAAGCATAAGCAGTTAATGCTTCCAGACCAACGTCCTCTAACCGTGATACTCCTGATCCTCGCTCTATAACATCAGCTTCATCCCAAGATTCAACGTCCTTCTTCCGATAGATCCGAAACCCGTCCTCGTTTGCAGAACCGGCTTCCCAGTACAGGTCAATCCGGTTTGAAGAGACAGGTTGACCCTGAGTTATAGTCGGCGCATCCGGTGGAACATTAGGCGTAACCGCTTGAACCTCATTAGAATAGCTGGATTCACCGGCATCGTTAAAAGTCCTGACCCGGTAGTAATAGGTCGTATTAGGCGTCAAGCCGTTGTCTTCATAGTCGCTGACATCTGCGTCAACCTGCTCGATCTCCGCAAATGTCCCACCGGATCCTATCTTTCTTTCTATCTTGAATCCATCTTCATTTGTCGAATTATCCGTCCACAAAAGGTTGATCTGGGTTGAAGAAACTACCGTTGCATCGAGATCAGAGGGGGCGTCGGGAGGAATATTGGGAGTCGTAACATCGGTTGAACTGCTGAATTCACCTGTCCCGCCTTGATTATAACCTCGCACCTTGTAATAGTAAGTAGTCGCAGGTTGTTTACCAGTGAGTGTAATGGAATAAATATCAGCCTCGGTTTCATCGACTAACTGAAAATTGCTCTGATCGCCGATACTTTCGTGAATCTCAAATCCCTGCTCATTCTGTGACCGATCATTCCAGGTGAGACGGATTTCGGTAGGGGAAAGAACCTCACCCGTCAAGCCTATCGGGGCAAGGGGCGGGGTTTGGTCAGGTGGGGGCGGCAAGGGAGCTGAATCTTCCATACAACTGATAAAGCTTATGGTAATTATGAAAAGATATGTGATTAGAATGATGTTACGATACATCAATTACTCCTTTTGATATTGTTTTGAAATAAGCGTTCTGAGTGCGCGATTCAGCGTGTTAGTTCAGAGTTCGCACTTTAGGTTGTTTTCCCTTCATAAACAGTCGAGTACTCCCGAATTAAGCACACTAAGCGAACTCTGAACTCAAAGACAACCTAAAGGTCGAACTCTGAACTCGGAATTTCATCGATTTCCCCGGTTTCGGAGAAACCAGGCTACGATAAATGATCTAAAACAGACCTATAGAACTTTTCGATATCATCCAGGTGTTTCACAAGTATCGTCTTCAGGATATCCGGATCGATTGCGCTATAGTCGTGTACAGCAATATTTCGGAAGCCAACCATAGCCTTAAGTTTACCGGCAAATTCTACCGATATGAACTTATGGATTGCCAACACGTCAAAGTTTTTCTTAAGCGTATCCGGCAGTTCCCATCCCTCCGAGGCTATTAAATGCGATGCAAGATCAATAGACGCTTGAATAGCACGCTGGAGATTCAGCACGAAGATGTCCTGCACATCAAAATCATCCAGCCTTGACGGATCAAGCAATGTTGTCGACTTTATTCGCTCCAGACAGCGTTTAATAATTGAGACTTTTGCCAGAATAATATCTTTGTTCATTAGTTACTCTTATTTAGCATACTTTCTTCCACCGGTAGTCGAGACACTTTCAGGTCACAGTACATACTGAATGAATTTAGTACAAAGAGGTCTAATGCCTTTGAATCGAGAATAAACACCGGTTTCCCGTTACGGATGACCTGCATTTGAAGAATCGGCGAAGCATCATTCAAAACGACAAGATCAACCCTTTGCCCAGCAATACCGGATAAGTCTTCCTGAATATCCAGCAGTTCAAAAGCATCGGGTATCTTCCGGAAGAGCACACCAATGTCAATATCGCTTTCATCGTGCACCTTACCACCAAGGGATGATCCAAAGTGATAGATCGCAGTAATGGAACACCTTTTCAGTAAGAGATTCAGTATTTCCTTTATTTGAAAGGAAAAGGTTGATGGTTTTTTAATCATTGTTTCTATTTTTAGACGGGATAACAGGATTAGCCGGATTATATAAATCAATCCTATAAATCCTGTTTATCCTGTCAAAATCTATTTCAACCGTGGATCATCGTTGTAAATTGTCCACGACCATTCTGCGGTGTAAGGAAACAACCATCCTTCCTCCTGAAGCGCCCAGAATATTCCCTCTTCTATAAGGAATGGTTTTTCCTTAATATCAAGTAACTTTGTTCTTGAGTTAGATGGGTATTTACAGGGAACTGATCCCTTGCAGTCCATACGCCAATGGTCACCTTCTTTAGTTGCCTCACATTCAAATGTGAAAGGATTCAACGCTAATGCAACACGTTTATCCGTATTATAGTTATCCCAGTTTATCTTCTTAGTCGGCAGCTTAATATAAGTAGATCCAGCTTTATGCCTATTGATCAATCCTTTCCAGGTATTAAGTGCACTGATAATCTTAGGGGATTCCATTGCAAAATCTGAATTCCATTTTCTGACTTTAGGACCGTCTATACACATATAGAACGTTTCCTTCGCTATTTCAGGTACTCCAAAGATATATCCGAATTTAGCCATTGCCAGATTTATAGAGTATATCCCCATTTTATCTATAGTACTGAGTTCACTGTGACCGGATTTATTGAGTTTAAATGCAATTCTGTCCATTTCTCGCTGAACTTCATCGAAGGGTTTATAATAGAAGAACAGAACAAGTACTAATGTCAGTATTAATAAACCCAATCGTTTTAGACGAATAAAGCCCTTTTCAAGTTCAAAAGGTGAAAAAATTATCAATCCAACAAAAGCAAAAACAGCAAGGAATGGCGCTCGCATCAGCAATCCCCATCCGAAGATTAGAATTAGATAAAAAGCGATAAACCCGAAAAGGATCCTGAATGACCAAAGAAGGGTTTTTCGATGATGTGTAGCGCGAGGGTCTTTTTTCTTGATAATTGTTGATGTCATTGTTTAATTAACCTATTTTTTCACACCATTGAAGCAATATCACTGTATGTTGTAAATGTGAAGTCACTTAGTAACTTGTTTAACCGTTTTTCGCATTCTTTTAGATTCAGATAGTGCATAAACCGGTTCCTTAAAGGTAATCCTTTTGGTCGAGGTTGTTTGGGATCAATTTCCCAAGGGTGAATATAAAAGCAATAAGGACGATCTTCCTTTTCGATACGACGGATAGCCCAACGGGTTACCGGATAAGGCAGTAATCGGAAATACCCTCCTCCTGCAACGGGGATTACCTTTCCTAATGATACAATTACTGAAAGTGGGATTTCTACGATTCCATTTGATTCCCCTAAACTTATCCAGTATGGTGAAACTGACGCCCCGGCAATCCCATAATGCTTGCGTTTGAACGGGAAAACACTACTGTCATATTTATAACCCAATTCATTGAGAACATCCAACGCCCACCAGGATTGTCTGGTGATGGAAAAATTCGGAGCCCGGTAGCCAATTACTTCTGTGCCGATTAAGTCCTCAAGATAAGCCTTATGGTCCATCAATAGTGATTTAAATTCGGAAGGTAATTGATGATAGATAATCCTATGATCATCGCCGTGACTGGCTATCTCATGACCTGCTTTATGGATATTCCTTATTAGACCGGGCAGCTTGTGTGCAATCCAGCCGAGAATGAAGAATGTCCCTCTTGCATTGTGACTGTCCAGGAGTTCAAGAATTCTATCAATATTTCGTTCAATACGAAGCTGACGGCTGTCCCAGGTTGAGCGTGGAATTACACAACTCAGATTAAGGACGTGAAACCAGTCCTCTACATCAACGGAAAACCCATTCTTCAATCATAATCCTCGTGTTTCCCAGTACTTATTAACTCCTTTCAACCAGACCCTTAATCCAACAAATCCAGCAAGATTCATAATGGCAAAATGATAGAAATCATTCATTATTATTCCTTTCTTTAAGCCGAGTTTATCTCTTAGATAACCGATGAAAGCAAATATTAAACAAAGTCCAAATATAACAGCGAAGCAGTTATAGATTATTGAGACGCCAATCAGTGGAAATAAAGAGATGAATGAAAGTGCGAAAAGATAAGGGGATAACCAGCGAAACATCTTATAACCTATCGCAAGATAGAAAACCATCGGTCCGGCTTTAATTGACAATCTGATTAGACGTGGGATTGAATTAAGATTAAATGCCGTCATTCTGACACGTCTCATATATTCCCCTTTAATAGTATCATTTGTTTCCTCAGTAGCATAAGCTTTTTCAGCATGGATGACCTTATTACCTTGAGCTAACACTTCAAGCGGTATAATGACGTCATCATGAACAGGTAACTGACCAAGCGGGACAAAGAAATCTCTACGCACGGAATAAAAACCGCCTAATAGCCCAATAGTTAAACCAAATTTTGACATTAAGTGTTTTAATTTTATTTCAAACAAGCGATAGGTACTCTCACCTTGAAGTTGTATACTGCCAGATGGTGTAACCATTTGAAGTACACTATTGACGGCGCCAACGCCGGTGTCTTGATATTTTTCCATCATCCGGCTGATTGCATCTTTGGCAAGAAAAACATTAGCATCGGTTATTACTACTATATCATTGACAAATTGTGGAATAACTTCGTCAATAATCCCCAGCTTACCATGACGATCAGTAAAATCAATCAATTTCACATCACGATCCGCATAGCTTTTTACGATTTCCACCGTTCGATCAGTTGAAACATCTGAAGCTATTACGATTTCCATTAAATTAACAGGATAATCCTGATCTAATGAGTTCTCTATTTTCTTCCCGATAAGTTCTTCTTCATTATGAGCAGGAATAAGGATTGTAACCGTTAGTAATCGTTTATCCGTCTTGGAAATGTCTGATTTTGGTTTTCTACGGAATAGGTTAATTATTGCCAGGCTTAAATATGTTCCAAAATAAGACTGAAAAATCAACGCAAAAGATACCCAGAAGACTATCGCGCTTATTTGCTGGAAAGTGGTCACGGTAAATTCTTTAGAATTTTAGCAGCTTCACGCCCCCACCTATCATCACCATGGTTCTTTGATACTTGGCTCAACAGCTTGCGCGCTTCGCTGCTCTTGCCTCCTTTAATCTTCAGTTGCGCTGCTGCAATCACCGCCGGCGCAACCCAATCGCTGTAACCACCGAACAGGTATTTTACTTTTAAATACCCGTCAACCGCTTCATCCGGTTTATTCATCAATTCCAGAACACGACCTGTTTCAAACTGCGCTTCTGCGCCAACCTCGTCAGACCTGTTGGTTGCAACCTGTGTAACAAGCGCCAATGCTTCTTCAAAACGACCCATCTTACTCATAGCTCGTGATACTTCTATAGAAGCTCTATGAACGATAAGATCCGGTGGGCGCTCTTTACTTAAGGGGGTGAGTATATTCAGCGCTGCTTTTGTATCTCCTCGCCGCCTGATAATCATGCCCTCAATAAGCTGTGCCTCACGCGCTACTTCACTATTTGGAAGGTTTTTTCGCAGTTTTCTTATTGACTTCAATGCGCTCGTTGTATCTCCCTTAACAAGATTGATTTGACCCAGCATAAGCATTGCCTGAGCAATCGCCTCGTTATCTGCAGTTGAATTTCTTGGCTTTAAACGCTTAACAAGGCTATTTAAAGAACTGATAGCTTCTGTTGTATCACCACTCTCAAGCAAGGCTCGACTGCGCCAGAATAAAGCCGATGTAACAAGCTCACTTGAAGGATAGATATTGACCAGTTTGAGATATTGAAATGCAGCTTTGGTGAAATTACCGGTGTTGTAAAGCAGATCACCCACTCGAAGTGTGAGATCGTCTACAAGAGGGCTGTTTGGATTCTTTCTGGCAAATCTGTCCGCTACGTTCAACGCACGATCAACGTCACCTAATTGAATTGCACACCATTGCAGACCGCTTATTGCATCGCCAACCAAAGGAGACTGCGGATGCTTTTCGATCATCTGCTCGTAAGCCGTTGCAGCTTCATCGTAGAGTTTAAGATTATATAAACAATCCGCTACGCCATAAACTGCGCGATCAAGGTAAGGCGAGGAAGGATATTTTGTTACAAAAGCACGATAAATTTCGACCGCTTCACTATATTTACCGGCGCGAAAAACCGACCAGCCATTCATATATGCCGCATCATCAGCTAATTCCGTCTTTGGAAAAGTAATAACATGCTCTCCAAATACGATAGCAGCATCTTTGAATTTTTCCCGTTTCAGTAGTGAAACCGCCCACTGGTAATGAGAGCGTGACCGTTCCGGATTATCCGGGTGCTGTTCGTAGAACTTGCGGTAAGTCTTCTCGGCGTCTGACCAGTTCTTGGCGCTGAAATAGCAATCCGCCTTGCGTAATTGGGCATCTGTTTTATAGGCGCTATTAGGATAGCTGCTAATGAAATTCTTAAAGGCTTTGGCAGCATCAGAATAATTTCCATCCCGATACAATGTCCAGGCTCTTCCATAGCGGGCATCTTCAATGAGACGGTTTTGAGGGAAACGCTCAATGAGGTTGCGATAGCTTGATTCGGCGCCTTTATAATCACTTGCAGCAAATCGAGCCTCGCCCAGCCAGAATAACCCTTCGGCAGCACGTTCACCTTGTGTGTATTTATCTTGAAGCTGCTCTAAATATTTAATTGCCTTTTTATGTTGTTTAAGTTGATGACTTAAATATCCTGCTGTGAACAATAGTTCTTTTTCATCATCGGCTTTCGGATGACTGTTAAGTCCGCTCCGGCAGGCAGTCAGGGCGCTTGATAGATTCCCGGACGCCTCATAAGCAGCGGCTAACAAGCGATAGGTTTGACCTTGGGAGATTAGATCGGGAGACGCTTTAGCAGCGCGGTCTAAATAACGGATAGCATAAACATTCTGATTTGTTCTCACATATTCCCTGCCGATTTCCAACAACGCTTTCCAGTTTTCATTGCTGTTCGGGTATTTATCTATTACTTTTTTCCAATTCATAAGCGCCAGATCGTGCTCATTGTTATTAAGCCTTACGGAACCGGCTTCAAAGAGAGCCCGTGGCGCAACGCTGTGTTTGGGGAATTTGTTTACTGTAGCTTCAAATTGCCTGGCGGCTTCCTGCCAATTCTCGAGTTCCAACTCAATCCATCCCAGTGCGAACATTGCTTGTGGAGCCGGATCTACTTTAGGGGTTAGTTTAATAACGGCTTGATAAAAGCTCTCTGCGCTTTCATAATTCTTGTCAAAGAAGTAGATCTCTCCCAATAAGAAATTAGTATGCCCTTTTATATCCTTTGGCAAATCGCATTGCAACGCTTTCTCAAGCAGCTTAGATGCCTTTTTATAATCACCCGCATTGAATAGCATAAAACCAGCACGGTACCGAGCCTTGGGAGCGGGATCGCTATTGCTGTAACGCTTCCAGACATGTTCATAAGCGGCAAGCGCTGCAGCGGTATCCATGCGTTGTTCTTTTATAAATCCGGTAGTATAAGCCGCCCAGGCAGAGTACGTATGATTGGAGTGCGATTTTACAAGCTTGCTGTAGCAGTTCAACGCTATCGTTGTATCTCCTGCTGCCAGAGCAGCTTCACCCTTCCAATAGTAAGCATCTGCAATAAGCGTTGATTTGGGATATTTACTAATAAGTGCATTGAAACGTTTGACAGCATCGTTATGTCTGTTTAATTGGTGAAGTGACTGCCCAAGCCTGAGCATAGCTTCATCGCACAATGGATGAAAGGAATAACGGTTAATGAATCTGACCATTAAAGTCCGGCAGATTTTCCAATTATCCTGTTGAAAGGCACATTCACCAGACAGGTAGAGAGCCTGGGGCAAACGATCGCCATCCGGTCGACGCAGCAAATATTCATTAAATCGAGCTTCCGCCATCTGAAAAAGCCCATCTCGGTAGAGGCCTACGGCATAAGCAAATTCCTTGTCTTCGATAGATGAGGACGAAACCTGCGCTGATAAACTTGATGCTATTACAGCAGTAAGTGTCAGAAATAGAATGATGTACAGGAACTTTAATTCTTTATTGATTTTTCGTTTCACGTGTTTAATGAATAATTAGTAATTCTTTATATCTAACCTCATAATATATGACTATGTTATTGAAGTGTCAAGTGAGTAACTGGGATTCATTGGATTTAGATGACCTCATTGCCTTAGTTGAACAAACACTCTTGATTGATGTGTAAAAGTGAGACCGTCCGCTGGCAGATGCTCTCGTCTGACAGTTAAGTATTTGTTGTTTCATATCTATGCTGTCAGATGAGGACGTCTGCCAGCGGGTTTTGGAATTACCTTAAGTAACGAATACTCTTATCTATGTAGGAGATTAGGTCGTTTCCGGGGAAATTTTGTTTTTTTAGATGTCTGTATTATATTATCGGTTATGCCTTTAGCTCAGCCGGAGTAGCGCAGCTTGCTGCGCGCTCGCAAGCAGACACGCATGCGCCACCGTGCAAGAACGCAGCAAGCTGCGCTACTCCAGTGTTATTAAGTTTATACATTGCTGAGCTAAAGGCATAACCGATTTATATTATTGTTAAGTCGACAATATTCTACATCTTTTCCTATCGGAGGAAAGCATCATGAAAAAGCTAATCCTGTGTTTAGTCATACTCTTACCTCAATTCCACAACAGTAACGCAAACCAATCAGTGATTTCTATCTCCGCTACTCTTAACATTACGGAAAAAGAAGATAAGCTCTATCAAACACCAAAAGAATTTCAAATACAGTATGATGACGCAAAGCTTCCGGAAGGTATCGTGGAAGATGCCAGCTACATATCTGTCTATCATTTGAACGATGACCTTTTTGTCAGGATGAGTAATACTGTATTGGATGCAGGCAACAATATTGCATCCTTTAAATCCTGAGTTTAACACCTGTAATCCAGTAATCCCTTGGAGCACCTACAGTTACTTAAATTTCAATTTAGAAATCTGACACAACAAGACTCTTTGTTGTTGGTTTTGGCACCTCCAATTTCTTGAATATT
>JAVCDD010000362.1 GCA_030765125.1 Candidatus Hatepunaea meridiana | reverse complement strand
GTTGAAATACTTCCCATTTTGTCATTCCCGCGAAGGCGGGAATCCAGATGGTGTTTGTTAAATACTTGAAAACTCTGGATTCCCGCCTTCGCGGGAATGACAAAATGGGAGGGTAATTCTGAAATTACTGACTTAATCAACAGAATCATATCTGAGGTATGAATAAAATAGGCTAACATGACAGCTTGATAATATCGTTATGAAAGTAGATGAAAATCGAGCAACTAAATTACGTTACTAACTTCTCTCTAACATAATATTTAAAGCAGCTAAAAGAAATTGTAAAGAGTATGGAATAATGCTATGTTGTAGTAGTATCGTATTATTGAAACCAGAGGTGTCGATCCATGATTAATAAGCAACATATACGAGTTTTAGCGCTGTGTTTATTACTAATGTCAGCCTTATCTGTCCAATGTAAGAACACAGTGCCAGAAGAAACTCACTCGGAAAAACCAGACAATAGAATTTCTTACACTCCAGAGAAGATTAGTTTACAAGAATTCAATCAACGTTTTGTCAAGGACTTTCCTGATCCGGTAAAGTACAAGAAAAAAGATATAAAATATCTTGATAGAGTTAACTCGTCTTATCAGCTCACCAAAAAGGAACACAACAGGCTTCTTGAACACAACATGATAGTGTCGGAGAGACTTAGTGGACGGTCATTCGGTTCAGTTTTTTACAACCTTTATCATAATGAGATACCAGTCCTGATCACCACTGATGCTATTTTATTCGCCCTACATTCAACCTATGACAGCCTGCTCGCTGATATTGAAAGATATTATTGTCGTCCAGCTTTAACGCATGTATTGACTAAAATGCATGAGAACCTGGAAGAGAATAAAGACGAACTTTTGCGATCAGGAATTTCTGGCGATTGCCTGAGGGACATCGACCTCTATTTGGCTATCGGAAAGACACTGCTTAATATTCCTCAATCAAGGCGATATAGTAGTGGTGATTCAATCGAATATATTTCAAAAGAGGATTGCATTTATGAAGAAACTGTAACCAATTCTTTTGAAATTATTGACATGATAAAGGCAAAGAAACAGGTGGAAATTCAACTTTTTGGGACAGACTCCACTTGGAACTTCGGTGAATTTGAACCGATGGGTCATTACCGCTCTACAAAAATTCACAGAAGCTACTGGCGAGCAATGGTTTGGCTTCGTAAAGCTGATTTTGATCTATCCAAGAAGCATCAGTTTTCCAATGCCCTACTCGTTTCCGAGTTAATGAAACCTGTCCAAGATGATTATCAGAAGCTGGAATCGCTGATTGACCTGCTGGTTGGAAAAAGTGATAAGGTTACCATAACGCAATTAGACCAGATATGTAATTCCCTTGAAATTGATGAATTTGATCAACGAATCAAACAGCAGGAAAATATCTGGATCAGCATAAAGAGTGATGAAAATCTGAAAGAGCAAATATGTGGTAGGATTCAGGTAGGTACGCAATCTGAGGATAGAAAAAACCTGCTTCCAACTGTAGCCGGAATGTTTGGAAAGCGCTGGGTGATAGATTCTTATGTAAATAGTCAGGTAATATTTGATCGAGTAAAGGATCAGAACGATCCAGGCAAGAATATTAAACGATTTCATCCCAGTGGATTAGATTTGGCATTTGTCCTGGGCAATGATAGGGCTGCTAAACATTTAACAAAGGAACTGACACGATTCCCATATCAACATAATCTGCTGGGATTGCGAAATTCAGTTGATCAGCTCAATCCTGAATTCTGGGATCAGACATTTTATAACATCTGGTTGAAAGCATTATCGAGTTTATCGCAGAACAGGTTGGAGCAAAATTATCCCAAGGCAATGCAAACAAGTGATTGGCAGGATAAAATGCTGAATACTCAGTTGACGGGTTTCACACAGGTTCGACATGCGAATCAACTTTATAACCCACATTCATTCAGTGCAGGGTGTGTTTGTGAATTCCCTGAAGCCTATGTTGAACCATATCCCGAATTCTACCGGATATTAAAAGTCTTTGCTGAAAAGAGTACTGTTCTTTTCCAGGGATTAACACTAAATTTTGATGTACAACCGTATAAGAATGATGAAAGGCAGAGAACAAGATTTGATTCAATGATTAAGAATGCACAAAAGGTTTTCGACCACTGGGTATTAACAATGGGAATGTTAGAAGATGTTTCACGAGCAGAATTGTCTGGAAAGAAACTTACAAAAGAACAGAGATATTTCATTCAAGATGTTATGGAATATGGTATATACCCAAGTGGTGGGAGTGGTCCTCCTCCTGAACCTCTGTATTCCGGTTGGTATCCGAAACTGTTTTATCCGCAGAAAAAGAAATGTCAGGATCCGAAACCCCTGGTTGTGGCAGCGAATTATGATCCCAATGCCAAGAATTTTCTAATTATGGGAACGGGGATGGTGAATTTGTGTTTGACGGTAATTGAAATCGAAAATCAACCGATTGTTTTTTGTGGTCCCGTAAACAGCTATTATGAGTTTATTTACCCAAAGAATATACCTTTAACTGATGAGAAATGGCGGGAGCATGTCGAAGGAATGCGGCGCAATAAATTGAAACACAAAAAGCGTAAAGAAAAGATAGAAATACGAACGAGTTATAATGAAGAAGTTTATACATTAAGACCTGAATGGGAATATAACTTTGTAGTCGCCAGTGATTCTGTCAATAGAATTAAAACTTATGGTGATAAGATTTTAGCCTATATGAATAATTGGGAAGCGAAAAAAAGAAACATAGGAGAATCCGTTTGGGCTTTCGTTTACGGTATGACCGAGGGCAGGTACCACTGTGACTTTATTGAAGAAGATATCACTTGCCTGGTGATGCCCGAGGGAACACCTGAGGGTTATGTGCACATGAATGTGAAAATTGAAAACGGGGTCGAAAACGGGATAAACATAACGAGATCAACGGATAAAAGGCTCTCAGAGCTTTCTAAGGATTTGGTTGGAAAAATGGCTTTCTTTGATGGGAGAAGGCAATTAAGAACCCTAAGACCTGTTGTTGAAAAAAACAATACTCGAAATAACAATAAAGGTGTTTGTCAGATAAAAGGTAAAAAGTATCGTAAGTATTCTTCTGATTTGATCGAGAAGATGGAGCTTGAGTTACACTTTAAATTTGAACGTATGATTCCACGGTAATGAATATTGAAATGAAACAGGAAAATCATGACCCTACTAAGCAATCTATCCTGGACATAAATATTCCTTTCTTATTCACACCTATAGACACAAGGAACTTTTATCTCTTTGCAGCATAAAATGATAAACACTTTTTATTATGTTACAATGAGTATCCTAATCGGTGAAATTACATCCTCTTTTTTTCCAGTTACTTTTAATAAGTCACTTAAAGTCGAAACACGACCGGAAATGCTGTCATCTGGTGGCGGCGTCATAGTTTTGCGTGAAATTAACGAACAACTTAAAATTACCAAAAACCAGACTTCATCCAATCTGATCCAATTTTCGGTTGTGACGTCATTCAAAGAGCGTTGATTTAGTTGGGAGAACTCCGTACCCCGTAAGCACAGGAATAGGTTTTGATCAAAATATTCCCTCAAATTCGACTTTCTAAACCACAGAAATCTACTTTTTCCTAATCTGTTTACACCAAATCTAATCTTTTCATATTTTTACTTGCATTTTGGGGAAGAACTTTACAATATATAGTTTGTTCATAACAACTCCTACGCGACTTCATGAAAGGATACTCAGTGGAGGACTTTGACAATCCGGATAATGATTTCAATTCCTCAGATCAACAAAAAGGTATCAGTCCCCCTCCATTACAAAAAGAAAATATGCGCTCCGATGCGCTTATAATTCCACTTCCGGAGTTTAGTGAAACAATCCTGAGCGAGTCCAACATAATGCATGTAATTAAGAGAAGAAGAAGTAGGCGAAGATACAAAGAAACACCATTATCAATGCAGGAAATATCATATCTATTATGGGCTACACAGGGTGTAGAAGGTGCCGACCAGAACCGAGAGTGGATGATACGAACTGTCCCATCGGCAGGAGCGCGCCACCCTTACGAGACTTATCTAATTGTCAATTGGGTGGACGACCTGGAAAAAAGTGTGTACCGTTATTTGCCTTTGACTCATGAACTGCTATTCATGTCTAAAAAGTCGGATACAAGAGAAAAAGTATATTTTGCAAGTTATAAAGAAGATTTTGTAGCTGACGCTCCTGTTTGCTTTGTTTGGAGTTGTATTCCTTATCGCGGTGAATGGCGATACAACTCAAAAGCTCACAAATCTATGTTATTAGATGCAGGGCATATTTGTCAGAGCCTTTACCTTTCAGCTGAGTCAATTAATTGTGGAACATGTGCCATTGGTGGATATCATCAACAGGGTTTTGATAATCTTTTGGATTTGGACGGAGTTGATGAGTTCACTGTATATTTAGCAGCCGTCGGAAAAGTCAAATAACACCATTTTTAGTCGAGGTCTATCGTGAGATTATCGCAGTGCATCATTCCTACACTTTTGCTTATGATTTGTTTCGCCACTTCCTCACAGGCTCAATGGATGTGGGATCGCGATGGGGAGGTTCTTTTTGCGCCGTCCAGGGTCAGCTCGTTCACATTCCCGCTTAACCCAATCCTCGCCAATATCCCTGTTGATGATTCGAACGGCGTCATACGCTTCTTCTCCTCTGCAACCGACCATAATGCTGTTCGGAGGCGAGTCTGGCAAGCCGTGCTCCCCGACGGGCGATTAGAATTCGATCCGGAACATACTTACCGTGAAGAGATATCCTCTAATACTCTCTACTCGCTGGTCAGCGATTACCAAGGTGGATTTTACGCCCTGACCAGCGGGGATCTAAACGGAGAATCGTCATCGACTATCTACTGGCTGCAACGATTTGACGCCGAATTAAAACCCCTCTGGTATGGCAGCGGTATGTTGGTCTCGAGTAATGGATATCCGAGGAAGATCGTCGCCAATCTCGATGGATCGGTCACTGTGCTATGGGACGAGGACTATTTCGGGCCTGATAACTATCGCCACCATGGCCGGGGGATGATCCAGGTCTTTGACTCAACCGGTTCGAGTCGGTCACGCTACCCGGTGGAATTCACCGATTACCTCCTTTCGTCAACCTTGATATCTGCGAGCGGCGCTGGAGCATGGCTGCTCTTTGCAGAGTGGAAAAACAGAACTCGATACTACCGCTTCAATCGTATCATGCCTGATGGGACATTTCTTTCCGATGCTGATACAGGCTTAATACTTACTTTCGGCGTCGATGAATTAAACGAGAGCCGTTGCATACCGGGACCCGATACCAGCCTCTATGTCATTGCCGGGAACACCATCCAGCAGTACTCACGCCTTGGAGTCCCACGTTGGACAGAAGATCAATGCCGCTTCGAGGCACCATCTGGTTATTTTAACGCTCATACAATCTTCAACCCGGCTGATACATCGCTCTATCTATTGTTGAGACAGGTAGATGGGAATGTGAGAGGGCATGATACATTTTCAGTCGCCCGAGTGTCGGTTTCTGAAAAACCAACCCTTCGGTGGCTGCAATTGATGAGTCGGCGCCAACTTCCTCCAGAATCGGGATATTGGCCTGGTGAACAATATAATCGATCAATCTTAGCGGGAGGAAATTACTATTACTGTTATGGCGACACAATCTGGAAGATGGATAGTGAAGGAAACTACGTCTGGGGTGAGCAAGGGCGGGTATTTGACATCGGCGATATCAGCCAGACCGGTTCGAGTTTTGTAATCAAGCGGGTTGGAGAGGATGAAATGCTTATGGTCGGAACAACAGACCGGGGCAGGATGATGGCGCGAATTAACAGCGACGGCGAGTTTGTCTGGTCGCAAAGGATTGTCTATCCATTTCCGTACCGAGGTGGAAGCTATTGCGGATCGACTCAACTTGCCGATGGGACGATCCGCTCTGTTAAAGGGGACCGCTATGGCATCTCGATTTTCGATTTTTCGCTTTACGGCTACCCTCTCGAATCGACTCAAGGACGCAGAATACTCCTTTACGATCCTTATCCAACATATTATTCGCCAAGTATCTCGATGCTCGGCAGCCAAGGGAATATGCTTCTGAACTGGCGTTTTTCAACCCCATGGTCGATCGATTTCGGCGACTTTCAATACTACACTGAGGCGGGAGTCTGGTTCCCGGAAATGCCTATGAACGGAGGAAGCGAGTCGAGGTTCGTGCCACGGGGTAAGATTATCACCGATGAAAAAGGGGGATACTACTCTTTTTATGCCGATTATGTAGATTTTCGAGGCATCGTCTTCGATCATTTCTGGCCCGATGGCAGGACCGAATGGGCAGAACCCCTGGTGATTTTTCCAAGAGGGACAGTCGCTATGCTTGACTACTACGATACAGAGATCGAACCGGATCGGAATGGGGGCTTCTGGTTCGTGGTGCCATCGGATACGAGCGACTGGAGCCCACATGAGACATCCATTCAACATCTGACGGCTGATGGGTTGTTGCATTATCCCGCGCCAGTTGGACTATCATTTGAGATAAGAGTACGTAATAGCGGTGTTACAGCCTCCGGTGAAAATTATCTCTATTTCTCAAGAAATATGGCTGGCTTACCAAGGCTTGAAGTTAATAAAGAACTCTACCTGACTGACTTCGACCTAAGACCGGTGTGGAGTGACACGCTTTCCCTTTTTGAACACCCGATCACCGGGCAGACAAGAAACTCTGGTAATAAAGCAAAGATTGAAACTCTCTTTAGAGGTCGATCAGATGGAGCCCTGTGGGCAATGGTGGAGGTGAAACATTATCTATCGTCATTATCCAAATCATTTGGTGATCTCAGACTCCAATTGATCGACTCGACCGGCGTCAGGTTATTTGGAAGTGAAGGGCTGAAGATAGCAAAGACGATGACGATGAGTGGATTAAAATTCTCCCTGATTGTCGATTCGAAGGACGGCGTCTGGGTAATCTGGAACGACTTCGACTCTGGTACAGTCAAAGCCACTTACTTCGATGCAAAGGGATCGGTCCCACATGGGTGGAGCGAAACTGGATTTGAAGTTGTGTCGCGCCCTGATTATTTATTCACCGGTTGGGCAAAGTTACAGAAGGACAACTCACTGCTCGTCCAGGTATCCGAAAATGGAAATTACAACTCAAATATAGTATTGCAGCGCCTCACCATCGACCCGGTCAAGGCTTTAAATCCGGCGACATTCCTGTTGACGAAGATATATCCCAACCCATTTAACAGCCAATGTCGAATCTCGTTTCAATTAACAAGGGATTCGATCGTAAAGTTGAGCGTGTTCGACATACTTGGCAGGCAGGTGACTCCGACTATAGAGCAGTATAAGATTGCCGGAGACAACGAGATATTGATTAAGGCACATGATTGGGGAGCAGGAGTCTACCTGGTGAAACTTGACACCGAATTTAGTTCTATTATCGAGAAAATCGTATTGGTCAAATAGTGTTGGCTCAATTCTTCCGTTACATTTCCGTGTGTTTGCCTTCAGAATTGATTGGACCATTTAGGGCAAAAAAGTTAGGTGTGATTTAAGAGCGTTGGTTTAGTTGGGGGTAGGGAGAACTCTGTACCCCGTAAGTGCAGGAACAGGTTTTGATCAAAATATTCCCTCAAATTCGACTTTCTAAACCGCAGAAATCTACTTTTTCCTAATATTTTCATATTTTTGCTTGCATTTTGGGGAAGAACTTTACAATATTTATTTTATTCATATATGATTCTGTTGAAAAAGTCAATTATTACAGAATTCCCTTCCCGTTTTGTCATTCCCGCGAAGGCGGGAATCCAGAGTTTTCAAGCATTTAAAGCTCTCATACTGGATTCCCGCCTTCCAGTTTGTCCTATAATAGTGAAATCACCTGTTCTGTCAGGTCTTGCTGCGACGAAGTCGTAGTGTGACCTGGTGGCAATTATCGAAATAATAGAAGGTTGCAAATTGGCAGGTCACACGCTTTAAGGCGCAAGACCTGCCAGAACGAGCAACTATAGCTATTCTCGGAGAGACTGCTTCGCGGGAATGACAAAATGGGAAGTATTTCAACAGAATCATATATGAGGTATGAATAAAATAGGATTAATCATTCCTATCTGTCTTACCACAATCAGGTTAGAAATGCATCTACACCAAAAAAACACAGTCCTGAAAATCCTGTCATCCTGTCTAATATTCCTATCCTTTGGATTTAACTCAGCCATCGCTCAAAACGATGACAGCGATATCTTCTTCCGCGAAGGCGTTGTTCATACCATTGAAATAGACTTCCTTTATAACAGTTGGTTCGATACGCTGATGGTCAATCACCGCGATGAGGAATACGTTTCCTGCACTGTTACCTTTGAGGACGAAGAGTTCCGGAATGTTGGAATACGCTTCAAAGGGAATTCATCCTTCCAAATGCACCCGGGTATCAAGAAGCCGATCAAGCTGAAGTTCAACCGTTATGACGATGAGCTGCGTTTCTTTGATATGAAGACCTTGAACTTCGGCAACAGCTTCCTCGATCCTACTATGATGCGTGAGAAGGTGTTCCTCGAATTTTGCGCCGCCCAGAGGATTGTCTGTGCGCGCTCAACGTTTGCTAATGTTATCGTCAACGGCGAGTTGTTAGGTTTCTACTCGGTTGTCGAGCAGATCAACAAGGATTTCATCGAGCGGAATTGGGGAGCAAACGAAGACGGCAACCTCTACAAAGGTGATCCGCGCGGCGATATGGTGTGGCGCGGTCAGGAAGAGGACAGCTATTACCGAGATTATACCCTCGAAACCAACGAAGACGAGAATGACTGGTCTGATCTAATTAATATGATTGACGTTCTAAATAACACCCGTTCAGAAGAATTTGTTCAATGCCTCGAAGAAGTGTTTGATGTTGCTGATTATCTGTTGTATGAAGCTGCCGGCGGGTTGTTTGTGAACCTGGATGCTTATCGTGGTTCAGGTCATAATTACTACGTCTATCACGTGGAAGCAGATGACCGTTTCCGTCATATTGTATGGGACTGCAACGAGGCGTTTGGAGTATTCACGCCAAATATGAATCCAGACCAGATTATAGGTCTTGATATCGGATGGTCGCAGCCTCCCGCAAACTCGCGTCCTCTAATGACAAGAATCCTGTCTGATCCAATCTACCGGACGATCTATTTAAATCGTGTTATCGAAATGGTTTACGGTCCGTTTCAACGGGACAGCCTGTTTACCCGAATACTCGAGGTTGCAGAAATGATCCGTCCTCACGTGCGCAACGACCGCAACAAGATGTTCAGCAACCAGGACTTTGAACGGGGACTGCGCGAGGACATCCAATCCCAGCACCCGCGAAGAAACATCATCGGGCTGGAACGGTTTATCCGGGATCGTCGTCAGGCGGTCTTGAATCAAATTGATGAAATAGACTTCAACCCGCCGCTGCGAATAAACGAAATCCTCGCTGAAAATCATTCGATTATCAGTGATGAAGCCGATGAGTATGAGGACGGCATTGAGCTTATAAATATGACCGATGAAGCTATTAATCTGGAAGGTATTGGGCTGACTGACCGGTTAAACGGTGAAATCTGGGTTTTTCCGGATATTGAGTTGGAAGCTGGAGGTTATATCTGGATCTGGTGCGACGGCGATGAGGATCAAGAGAATCTGCACGCATCCTTCAGGCTTAATGCAGATGGGGAACAGGTATTGCTTTTCGCTCCCGACGGTCGGGAACTGTGGGATTATATTTCCTGGCGTAATATGGGAACCGATCTATCCTGGGGACGCTATCCAGACGGTGAGCCGAATCAACGGCTGATGTCTCCTACGCCCGGTGAAGAAAATATCGCACACCTGCCGCCGCAATTCACCGAAACCAGACACATCCCCGTTCATCCTTCACCGCGGGATACTGTATGGGTTATAACGGGCATGCAACTCGATAATGAACTTGAATCAATTGTCCTATTCCATCGAACAGAAGAAGATGAAGAATGGGAGAACACTGAAATGCACGATGATGGTCGTCATAATGATGAAGAAGCTGGTGACGGCTGGTATGGCGCTTCACTTAACCCCAGTCCGGTAGGAGTTCTAATCGAGTATTATCTAACGGCAGAGGATGACCAAGGACTCGAACGTTTCGATCCGGCACGTGCACCGGATGAAGTATACAGTTATGTCACTGCTGAGAATTGGGATGGATTGGTCATGAACGAGTTACAAGCGAGCAACGATTCCACTGTTACCGACCCGCAAGGTGATTTTGATGACTGGATTGAGCTATATAACGACAGCGAAGTAAGGATTGACATAAGCGGTTTCTACTTGACGGATGATCTCGATCAACCAAATAAATGGAGCTTCCCACAAGGATCGATAATCGAAGCGCGCGGATTTCTTCTGATCTGGGCGGATGAAGATATTAATGACGAACCAGGATTGCACTCTAATTTCAGGCTTTCCGGTGAAGGTGAGCAGTTAGGATTTTACGTATCTGATGGTGACGAATACATCGTCATTGATACACTGACCTACGGCGCACAGCAAACCGATAGGTCTTACGGTCGCTTGCCCAATGGGGGGGATGATTGGGTCGAATTCGCTCAACCGACACCGGGTGAACTTAACACCCTGCATATAGTTACAGATAGAGGATTAAAAACAAAACCAGCCGATTTTGATCTTGCCGAACCATACCCAAACCCATTCAATTCAAGCACGACTATCCGGTTCAATCTTGTTGAGGCAGGGAAGACCAGCTTGAAGCTATTCGATATCTCAGGTCGTTTGGTTGAGGTTATACTGCAGGATCACCTTAACGCCGGAAGACATCAGATATCCTTGAATGCCTCTCACCTTGCGCCGGGATTGTATTTTATTCAACTTGAGCAGGGTGAGCAGACACTGATTCGGAAAGCCTTGCTTCTCAAGTAACCCGATTTCTCCGAAACCGGGAAACAGCAGATTGTGGATTGTTTCCCCGATTTCGGGGAAACCAGGCGAATTAACTTTTTCAACAGAATCATTAATAAGTGAACCGTGTTACTTGACAGAGAATGAATGTTGCTTTAAACTGTAGTATAGCGTATCAGGATTTTTTTAGTCTCAATTATGTCAATAAGCGGAAATTTATCGTTTGTAATAAGATGAGGTTCGCAATGATCTGTAAGTTTGACCGTCCATTTTTCCTTTCATTATCGACCACCAGGCGTCAAGGCAATGCTCTGCCGTTTGGTCGGTTTTCCCCCTGCAAATACTTGCTTCTAATTATTCTACTGTTTTCGCAAACCTTAGTCAATCCCGTAAACGCTGAATGGGGGCGGACGGCTGAAGATTATATCAGTCTACCCCTTTACCGGGACGCGCACATCTGCTCCGATGGCAATGGCGGCATCTGGGCGACCGGATATGGGATTGGTCTCAGTCATGTCGATAGAGATGGTAACCTGACCTGGGGAAGGGAACCGTTTATCATTCAACCCAATAATGCCTCTACTCCCCGACCAGTGCTGGCTGATAACGGTGATGTAATTGTTGGCATGGATATCTACAATCGGGATGAAGGCTTAACTAATGTTTTTCTCCAACGCATTAATATCGACCAGGAACTGGTATGGGGTGAAGATGGAATACAATTGGACAGTTCCAGCAGAAATGAATGGATAATTAAAATGTCTAAAGGACCAATTGACGATACCTACCTGATCCACTGGGCTACTCGTAATGAATGGAATAGGGATTTCGACTTGCGTCTGCAACTTATTAATGGAGATGGCGACTTTCTCTGGGGTCTTGGCGGCATAGGATTGAACAGATTTGAATCGAAATCGTCCAGTGCACGCACCACTTTATCCAGCGATCAATGTGTTATAGCAGTGTATTCAACCGCGGTTGATGATGAAGGCGATATGGAAGTACTTAAAATTAATTCCGATGGGGAACTGTTATGGGGTGAAAAATTCTCAATATTGACCGGATCCATCAGAAGAAAAATGTTACGAGATATTGAATCCGACAGAGAGGGTGGAGCTATCCTGATATATGAATCTGATAGTCTTGAAAGCGTTGATGACAGTGTTAGGTACAACGGTATTAAAGCGATGCGGATTTCTGGAGACGGTGATTCGCTTTGGACAAGACATCTCTATGAACGCGAGGTATTGCGTGGAAGTGAGAACTTTGGTCGGATCAAACCGATATTAAACTATGCTGGTTCCGGTCGTTTCTTTATTGCCTGGGCAGATTATCCAAACTCATTTCAGGTGGTTACTCTCGATGCTGATGGTGAGTTTCTTTGGGATGAACCGGTAGATGTGATTCTGAATCCAGTCGGCTTTGGCAGCCTCGATGCAATTGATTCAGGCAGTGGAGTATGCTATGTGTGGCGAGATACAGACCCTGACCGCGAGGGTATCACACAACAGTGGGGACAGAAGATCAGCGCGGAAGGGGAGCGTCTCTGGGGGGATCGCGGCAGAGCCATTCAGGCACGCAATGTTAGCCAATCATCAATCACAACAGATGGCAACGGCGGCATCATAACCGTTGTTGAATATAACCCTACCGTGCAGATGATCAACCGCAACGGTGAGATTGGTGTTGTGTTGGAAAATGCTGTTGATGATGAAGTTGACAAGCCTAAACCGTTAAAAAAGCCTCACCAACTATATCTTTATCCAAATCCTGGCAACTCTCAGTTCCGAATAGAGTTCGATAGTCGCTTTTTAAATGCGAATGCAACTTATGACATCTATGACCTGATGGGGAGAAGTGTCAGGAGTGGGATGATTGGGGGTCGTCAGTATATCTTTGAGGATATGTCTCCATTCTCAAGTGGAGAATACATTCTGCGGCTACAATCGCCCCGAACAACCGTTTCAACACGGTTTTTATTGATTAAATGAAGAAGAAGTGAGCAAGTAAGAAGATAAGCAAGTGAGAAAGTGGGAAGGGGAGAGAATTCACAACAGATTAAGCAAATTAAGCAAATGATGGAATGAGGGATGAGAATTTCATTTTTTTATTTTACTTAGAGGGATTTTAATAGCATTATCAGGTCTAAGTAGATCGGCATTTTTATCAGAACTATATAATCTCGGACGATTCTTCGTAAAGACCGATTTGATTGCCCTCTTACATCCTTTATCATTTGTACATACAATCTTAGTTTTAGATACTAAACATATAGCAACTATATGTGGGTCACCATCATTTTTTTCATTGTCCAAATCGAATGCATCGGGATATTTACTGCAGACCTCTGATTGCTTGCTATCAATTATCTCATCGCGTAACACAACAACACTTGAATATCGGTAATCTTTCAATGCATTAATAAATCCGAGACCACCTTGGGATAGCTCCTCAAAATATCTTGTTCCACCATAAACGATATATCCTGGACCCTCACTGACCCATTTGATGAACGACAATTAGAATTCCCGTCTAACGACAATTAGAATTCCCACATTGAATAACAGGATCAGGTATACTATTCAGATCATATATAAGGAGGGTCTGAATGGTCACTGATCAACAGGTGAGGATTTTAATGCAATCAATCAGTAAGGGAAG
>JAVCDD010000077.1 GCA_030765125.1 Candidatus Hatepunaea meridiana | reverse complement strand
TTCCCTTACTGATTGATTGCATTAAAATCCTCACCTGTTGATCAGTGACCATTCAGATCCTCCTTAATATGTGACCTGAATAGTATACCTGATTCTGTTATTCAATGTGGGAATTCTAATTGTCGTTCATCAGGTGCGAAACTTCAGTAAGAAAGTAGCAGTAATTTTGGCTAAAGAACTTCTATTATGTTTTACTTAACAACCAAACTAACCAGCGGTGATAGCCGTCCGTTGGAACTTTTTGCTATACTTCTGGTTCATATTCAAAAGCTGCTCTGACTCCTGTATTTATAAACACAATATCTTGGTTGTCTGGAAGTTTTTGAAAATACTCCCTCCCATGTTCAAACAGAAAGTTATAAAGAACATTATTTTTGGAGTGGTCTTTCACAAGAACACTAGCAAAAGAGCCAGCTAATGGTCGCCATATCTTTTTATGGTAGTTGTAATTGGCTAATTCGATTCTTGATATTTGTATATTTCCAAATGAACCATATGTATACGTTCTACAGTCATTGTTTTTTATCGAAATGAACTTTTTTTCTGCCGTCATTGTTAGTGTATTCCAACTGTTGTCGACTGGGAGTGATGCATGTATTCTCATTTCACCAGACAGCCTATCATTCAAATAGATTTTCAGGTCACTTTCGTCTCCTTCACCGTCATTAAATTTATAATTTACTGCCAAAACATTGCCGTATTCACCATTTTGTAGGGATAGAAGTGTTCCACCGTATTTCCTATTAGAGATCTTGAACTTTATCTTGATCAATAGATCAGATAATTGAATCGGTTTGCAAAGATCGACAAAAGCGAAATCATTAACGCCATCAAAACATATTGAGAATATATCCTCCTGTTCATCCTTTTTGTAATTAAATCCCCTATTACTTTCAAAATGAGCTGTTAGTTTGTCTTTGTACGTTCTTATTTCTGCTTGTGTGTAGTTCTTATGCTGGCTGGTAGTACTATCAAAAATAGAATGATGCCGCAGGCATAAAAAGGTTAGATTCTCAAAACTATTATCATCTCTTTTCTTATTTAGATGCGCAATCTGACCCTCTTTTTCCTGGTAGTCATTATTAAGGTAACAGCAAAGAGCACACCGTCTTCTGCAGGCTTGAAGCACTTTTACCTCGATATCGGGATTTATTCTAGATCTGCTCATGTTAAAGTATAACTTATTATTCTACATAAAATATTTTTAAGAAAAGTATAACGAAATCAAGTCAAATAGCAAGAAGAAACAGAGCTTTTTTGTCATTTGGAGTAACATTAAACTAAAAGATGGTTGAAGCGGTGAGGAATTTTGTAACTTACAAATTCATGCTATGCAAGCAAGCAATTGTTACCAGCCAGAAAATTTTAGTTTTAAATAGTGTGAATGTGTGAGAGAATTAAAGCTCTAACATTTTATTTAAAATTACTATTGACACGACAATATTGTTGTATTATATTAATGATTCCGCACGGTGATTTATATTTGATACAATTATATTGTTGTATACAACAAATTCAAGTATTCAATGTAAGATGCTTTTATTATTTTTCATACCAAGCAAAAACAATGGTTAATGTTCAGTCATCTACAGACTATTCTAATTGGAGTAGCTTTGCCAATACCGGATTTCAATAAAAACGGTGAATTACCACCAGGGATTCACCAAACTAATCTTGGAGAAATTGTATCACGACTCGATACTAATTCACCCCGTCATGAGCTTATTGCCAAGCTTACATTTGTAATTAAACGACTTGCAACAATTGGTATAAAACGTGTCTATATAGACGGTAGTTTTATAACTGACAAAATATATCCAAAGGACATTGACGGTTGCTGGGTTGATAATAAGGATATTGATTGGGATAATGATAGCGAGATGGATTTTATGCTGGAGAAACCAACCAGAATGAAGAAGCGTTGGAGAATAGAGTTATACAAATCAATTAACCTTACAAGTATACGCGATAAAAAAGGAAATTTCTGGAAAGATGAAGATGCAAACGTATTAATAGTGTCTTTCTTAGAGTTTTTTCAGTTTAACCGAGACCGAGAACCTAAAGGCATACTTTGCCTTGACATTTAAGAGGATTAGATGATCGCAAATCAGAAACAGCTAAATATTTCAAAGTCCCATCTGGAAAATTTTCGGAGTCTTTTGTGCGAAACGGAGGCACGAACTGATTGGTCTAATGAAAGAGAGAAAAGAATGGCTCTTGGAAACCTCCAAAGCATGATTGAACAAATTCAAGAAGAATTGGAGGAGTATGAAAATCTTAAGGCTCAGCTTGTATCGTCTGTTGAATTAGAAGATGTAACCTTGATTCCTGAGATTCTTATAAAGGCACGTATTTACAGAGGATGGACACAAGAGCAGCTTGGTGAAAAGTTAGGTTTGAGCGCCCAACAAATACAGCGTTATGAAAAACAACTTTTTATGACTGCAAACCTCGAACGTGTGATAAATCTGTTTCATGCTTTGGAAATAGATATTCATGCCAATATTAACCTGACAGGTGTTCAACCTGAAATCGTCGTATCCGATTTTGTAAATGACGTAACTGTAGAGATAACCGTCCCGACTTTTGAAGAAGACGAGAATATAATTGCAGAAAAAACAGGTCTTAAGATCCGGAAAAACCGACGACAGCTTAGAAGGACATGTGTTCAAACCCAAGGTATTCAAGTATAACAAGGATTTCCAATGTTTTATACATTCTACTCATATAAAGGTGGTGTTGGTCGTACGTTCGCGTTAGTTCACTCCGGCATCAATATCGCTAAGCAACGCCGTAAGAAGGGTTACAAGGTCCTTCTCATGGAAATGGACTTGGAAGCACCAGGTTTGGACTGCTATTTTCCAGAAATGCAAGATAAAAAGATTATTGGGCTTGCTGGATTACTTGATCAGTATAATAAAAATAAGGACAAGAACCTGCTTAAGTCGTTACTTAAGAATCTTAAGGATAATGACTACGTTTATAAAGTTAAAGGAACTAGTAATTTATTCATTCTTCCAAGTGGATTCCAAGATGGCAAAAAAGCAGATACAATTATCGCGATTCGGCGTGAATTGGAGAACTGTACTGGCGAAAAAGGAGGCTTTTTTCAAGATTTAAAAGAAGTCCTGAATGAATTATTTCCCTATGTATTGGTTGACTCACTCACTGGTCTGGCTGATCCATCCTATATCTCGACGATGATTCTTGCAGATGTATTAGTTCTATGTTTTCGCCTCAATTATAACAATCTTGACGGTATTCAGATAGTGTATGGAAACTATCTCAAGCATAAGAAATTGCACGTTGACTCGAAAGAAATACCTGTCATTTTTGTTGCCACACCTGTTCCCGCACGTGGCGGTGGAGATATTGAGGGGTGGATGGAGCAGTGTAAAGAGATTTTCAAGCTTCAGAAGAATGATGAAGAACCTCCAGACCACCCCCTTGTACATAAATTTCATTATGATGCTGGACTCGAAATCGGTGAAAAACTGATTCTTGACAATAATGGTAAGTTAGCCAGAGGTTATGATGAGGAAACTCCTATTGTCATTTCAGTAAATAAACTTACCTCAAGGCTCACTTTTTTAAACTCTGATAGAGATGCAATTTCTGCGGAGGTAAATGAAAAGTTTTATTACCATGTCAAGCAAGACTATGAAAAAGCAATCCAGTATTTAATAAAAAGAATAATTAATGAACCAAGTAATACCAGTTTATGGATAAACTTCCGTAGAGGATATACTCACGAGGAATCTACTAAAGATATTTTACGTCCTGCTTTGAACAATTTTATAGACAGTCTTAGAGAGAAAATATTATCCAATAAAGCAAAAGTAAGTACTTCTAAAAGAACGCTTGCCTGGGCTCTTTATGAATACTCAAATATTTTTGGTTTTGAAATGATTGATGGAGGATTGAAATATTACGAAGAAGCTTTGACGCTAACGAAGGATAGAGATCTGCATGAGAAAACTGAACATGGAATTGGTAATATTATTTGTTTTCTAGTTACAGGAAAAGAACTTAAGGATAAAATAAAAGACAGGAAAGAAAGAATTATTTCGCTTGAGATTGCAAATGAACATTACTTAAAATCAATTGAATATGGATTGAAAAGTAAAGAACGAAAAGGAGGAACTTCATATCTCCAAATAGCCAAAAATCTGCACGAATTAGGACAAGATAAAGAAGCACTTGTTTATTATGATTTTTACTTATTGGAAAATAATCCAGGAAAAGATGGTAGAATGTCGGAAACAATGGCTAATGGTTTATTTGAACAATTTAAACTATTAAGGCATCTTGGATTTTATAGTCATGCATTAAGTAATGTTCTCTATATCATGAAGCAGAAAGATATATTTGTACAAATAGACAAGAATTATCAAATTGATATTCTGGTAGATGCGTATGCTTTAATAGATGGTCTTTATCTTGAAGAAGAATTGAAGATAATCTGGGATCAATTGAAATCTATTGTTCCAAGTTCTGGAATTCCAGAACTACTCAAGGCAGAAACAGAGGCAGTAAGGGGAAATTTTAACGATTCTATAGAATGCGTAGGAAAGGCAAAAAGTTTCATTGGAAAAAAATTAGTAGATACAAAATTATCGGAGATTTACTTTTTAGCTGGAGATTATCAGAAGTCAGTAGAATTAATAACTCCAATAATAGATGAAATTTGGGAGGATGATGGAGAGCGTGCTTTCTGTGCGTTAGCACATTGGATGGTTCGGAAACCTCTCTCTCGTGACTGGTATTTTCGAAACCTATTTAAGGAAACTGAAGTTATGACAGCAATTGGATTGATTGCTGTCGATAGTAAAAAAGATATATTAATGGAATTAAAAGGATATATGGAAGAGACAATGAGTGTGTATAATACAATTATGTTCTCAATGTTTGATGTTACAATTGCCGAAAATAAATCCGGACTAAATAGAGCGTTAAGTAATTTTAGAAGTCTTGTCAATAATTACCCATTAAGAATGGTTTATGTCAGAAATGATGAAAATTATCTCATATTCAAGAAAGTTATAGTTGAAAAAGAAAAGATAAATGAACTATCAGAGATAAACATAAAGGCTTTACATGATATCTTTAACCGTATTGAAAGCGTTCCAAACCCGACTATAGACCAGTTTAAACCAAGAGATCTATCCAAACGTTGGAATGAACAGTGAGAACCATGGACTGATACTCTCAGGTGGTATAAATCGGTTCTTCGCTATATCGTGTTGGTAGGTTAACTCTCTTATAAACATGGGATTTCTTAAGATTTACGGTTTCTCTATAATACGGAGATTGCGTTAACCATCCAGTCTCTTTTTGCAACAATCACGATTGTCTCTAATAACCTTTCTACCTCCCCGCCCATATCCATAATAACTCGACTGATCTCTGAAAAGAAAGCATTCCTCCGGCGAGCTGTTAACGAAACATGATCGGAAAAAGTGTGCAGTAGCATGATATATTCGTCATGAGAATATCTCCGACTCCATGCTTTACGAAATTCGGCAGGCTTTTCAAAAAGTTCTGAGGATTCTAATGCTTCGCGATAGGTTTCGACGCTTTTCGCAAGCGGATATGATCCTGTTTTTGAAATGGGTAGATACTTATCATAAATGGGATTTGTGGCTTTCCAGAAATCCGTGTCTCTTGATCGATCCTGCAAGTTCCAAATCAAGGCGAGGGCTCCGGTTGGATTCAAAAGCTCTGCAGCACGCGGAATACCGTAATCGGGGTCTATCCAGTGAAAGGCTTGTGCTGAGGCGACGAGGTCAAAGCTTCCCGGTTCACACTCCCATTCCTCGAAAGTTGTATTTACAATGCGGACTTCCGGAAACTTCCTGCACTTTCTTGCTGCAATTTCCGCAAGAGCGGGACCTCTATCAAGGGCGGTTATCGATAAACCTCTTTCCGCGAGGGGTACGGTAAGTTGACCCGTGCCACACCCGATCTCGAGCGCCCTGGATCCACTTCTTATCGATGCGAATGACAGCATTTTCTCGACTATCTCATCGGGATAGCCGGGTCGCACCTTATCGTACAGTTCCGCCGTCGAGTTAAATATTTTTGCGTGCTTTTCTGAACGCGTCATTTAAATTATTGCCATTTGTGACTATCTGTGACGATCCACCAAATTACCGTCACACTGTATCTTCCCACCCACCCCCGACGGCTTCGGTTTAATTAAAGCAAGGAAAAAATCGTTCCGGATCCTGTCAGCCGCATCACCTGACAGAGGAGGACTTGGACTTAAATTCCGATTAAGTTTCAAAACAGACAGTTATTCTTGTAATTCCTTAAACAAATTTCTTAAAAGAGCCTATATCACCCCTCCCCTCCTCAACTCATCAATCCCCTCCGAGTCATACCCAAGCACCTCTTTCAGTATCTCTTCCGTATGTTCCCCCACCAACGGCGGATGACGGCGGATGGTTCCGGGTGTATCGGAATACTTGATCGGGATGCCGCATAGCTTCAGTGTGCCGATGGTCATAACTTGGATTCTGTTTCTATACTTTCACCGATTCCGCATTTGCCATGTTAAACGAGATTATTTCCACCTCCGATCCCTTGGCTCGCATATCAGAAGCAAGTTCGTCAAGTTGATGTGAGACTTCGTTAGTAAACCACTCCTCGCCGCATTGACCACAGATTTGAGCCGGTACATCGTGCACGATAATGACTCCCTTATCTAAGTCGGCAGTGAAGGTGGTTGTTCCGGGAGCGATTCTGCCTCTGCAAAGAGGGCACTTTGCATTTTTGGGAAATTCTTTATTCCGCATATTAGTTATTCCTTCTTGTTATCCAGTCCGGCTCAAAGTGTTCCGAATCTGGTATATAGACCGTTATGATATAGACTATTTCCTGCTCTAAATCAAATCCAGCAACAATGTGCAATGGAGTGTCTTCACACATACCGAACAGCAACATTGCCGGTAGGGGAAAGGAGTCTGGGTATTCCTCGATGGCGTTAAAATCTGTTAAAATTCGGTGTATCGCATCAATGGGAACTCTCCGTTTGAGTCTGCGCGCCTCAGCGTGACGACTCATCACGACGATGCCCCTGTTCGCCACAATACGGAAATCTTCATTCATAGTTAACGGCTTTCCTTTATTCTCAACCATCCCCTCTAAACGAGGTTCACCAGATTATCAATAATATACGCACTAACATGTAAATCTGCAAGGATTAAGAAGCTATATCACCTCGCTACTCCTCAACTCAACAATCCCCTCCGAATCGTACCCAAGCACATCCTTAAGTATCTCCTCCGTATGCTCCCCCACCAACGGCGGATGACGGCGGATGGTTCCCGGTGTATCGGAATACTTGATCGGGATGCCGCATAATTTCAGCGTGCCGATTGTCGGATGAGGCACCTCAGCGACCATGTTCCTATGCAGTATCTGTGGGTCGGAGAAGAGACGTTCCATATTGTTGACCGGTCCGCAAGGGACAGAAGCCTTTAGCAGGAGTTCCATCAATTCATCGCAGGTTTTCTCCTGCATCCGCTCTGCGACAAGGGGTAACAGTACGTCACGATGCTCTACGCGTTTAGGATTTGACGCAAAGCGCGAGTCATAAAGCCACTCCGTCTTCCCGAGCGCTTTTGCGAAGTTCTCCCATATCTTCTGGTTGGCTGCGGCGATGGCGATTGGGTGGTCTTTGGTTTTGAACACTTGGTAGGGAACAATCGATTCGTGTGCCGTTCCCCAGCGTCTGGCTTCCTTATCTGCTACCAAGTAGTTGCTGGCAATATTGGCGAGCGCTGAAGCCTGGATATCAAGCAGGCTGCAATCGATGTACTGTCCCCGACCGGAACGTTCCCGCCAGAGAAGTGACGCCATTATCGCTCCGGATGCGTGAACGCCGGTGAGTATATCGGTGATAGCTACACCCACTTTGCAGGGGTCACCGTCCTGCTCGCCGGTTATCCACATAAGTCCTCCCACCGCTGAAAGCACCATGTCGTAACCCGGTCGGTCATGGTAGGGACCGTCCTGTCCATAGGCGGTGATCGAGCAATAAATCAAGCGGGGATTGATCGCCTTCAGGGTTTCATAATCCAGACCTAGACTCTTGGTGAGCCCCGGTGTGAAATTCTCCAAAAAGACGTCCGATGTCTTCACGAGTTCTTTTATTAGTTCTACGCCTTTGGCATTCTTCAAGTCAATGGTGATCGACTTTTTGTTGCGGTTGCAGCATAGATAGTAGGCAGCTTCACCACCGGCAAAGGGCGGTCCCCAGGTGCGTGTGTCGTCACCTGCGCCGGGGCGTTCCACTTTGATCACATCAGCGCCCAGGTCTCCGAGCAGCATTGTGCAATGGGGTCCAGCGAGGATCCTGGATAGGTCGAGAACGCGTATTCCTGTAAGAGGCAGTTCGGGTTCAGCGTGTTCGGTCATGTTTGATTCCTGTTAAATGATTTGAGCAGAAGTTCTGATTTATAATGAAATACAAAGTAACATTGGGATTTTGAATTATGAATGTTGAATTTTGAATTAAATTGAAGGGGCTCAATAAATTGGCCCCTACGCGAATCTCGCACTTAACAAGGTAATGCTAAGTACTACTATAATATAGTTTTCATCTCGCGAATATATTCCGGAGTTGTACCGCAGCAACCTCCGATGATAGACACACCTGCTTCAACCAATTCCGGGGTTCTTTCTTTGAAAAACGAGGGGGATTCTGTGTAGTGAAGTTCACCCTTCCTGATCTCCGGTAAACCTGCATTGGATTGTATGATAATTGGTAATGATGTAATTGTCTTAAACTCACGGGCTATTTCGATCATCATGTCCAGCCCGTTACCGCAGTTTGAACCGATTATGTCAGCGCCTGCACCTTCGAGACCCGATGCCACCTCTTTAATGCTCGATCCCATTACGGTGAAATAACCGTTTTTCGTTTTATTAAATGTCATCGTTGCACAGATTGGGATTTTGGGTGATATCTCCCTGGCAGCTTTAACCGCAATGATAGCCTCATCCAGGTCGATCATGGTCTCGATCATAATGATATCCGCACCAGCTTCGACCAACGCTTTCATCTGTCGCAGGAAGCTCTGGTGCACATCTTCAGGATCGGCTTCTCCGTAAGGCTGCAGTATCTTTCCAGTTGAGCCACATGATGCTGCTGTGTAAGCCTGTCCTTTGGCTACCGACTTTACGAGTTCTACACCTCTCCTGTTTATTTCCTCAGTTTTATCTTCCAGTCCATAGTCGGCAAGTTTCATCGGTGACCCGCCGAAGGTGTTGGTGGTGATGATTTCGGAACCTGCTTCAAGATAAGCTCTCGCAATATCGGTCAACCATTCCGGTTGTTCCAGATTAATCATTTCCGGGCATTGTCCGGGCTGTAACCCACGTGCTATGAGCATTGTGCCGAGCGCTCCATCAGACATGAGTATCTCGCCTGACCTGATGCGGTCAAGGATTGGTTTCATTTTTGCTCTTGTTTTTCAAATATTCGGATACTTCGTACCGCAGGGTGTCGACGAGCGGGCAGTAATCACAAAGAGGGCGAGTCAAGAAAGTTATCCGCCTGTTTGTCTACGCTCCCTGAAGGGGTAAATTACTGTGATTACAGCTTTATCGTCAGGGTTATAAACAATCCTTGTGCGTTTGAGTATCTTTAAAATGTCCTTTATCTGATCTGGCGTCATGGAACATCTCAAGCGCTTCTTGGGTAATCTTTCTCGATTGTGTCCGCTTGCAATGATAAGTTCAACGATCCACTTAGGCACCTCACTCAGCTGGGCTTTGTCCATTATTTCAACAAGGCGATCTTCAGCATGATGGGTGTAGTTAACTGCCATCAGAGTTCCCTGCTAATGATCTCGTCATATTTTCTAATGTAGTTTCGATAACTCTCTATATGACCAACCGAAAGCGTGTATTCGCTCAACATATCATAAAAAAGACCCTCAGCGCCAGCCCAAGCGTTTTGAACGTGCTCCCAGAAAGTCTTGTCCGAGATATCAAGGGATGTCTTCAACGTTTCATAATCAGGTTCCGTAATGAGGATTCCCTCAGTTTTTTGGACATATTTTTCTCGGAGCTCAGATTCCTCAGTGTTTAATTCCAATTCACCGCACCAATCACTAGCCCAACTTGTGATAAGCAGATTAACACAAGCATCTCTCGAGGTCAACCACTTTAGGGCAATGTTCTCGATATTTTGTACCAAATCATGGTCCAAGGCAACTGAACGTCTAACACCGGTTTTAGAAATCTTCGCTTGGACTCTGGAAAGAACAGCAGTGCGTAACTTCAACGGCAGTTGAGGCTTCGTTCCAATATCTTCCTCAGCAACATCCATTGATATGTCCAGATACTTGAGCCAATCTAATCTGTCTGCATAATATGATTTCACTGCTTCCAATTGAGATGAATCCAAGTCCAAACTAGGCTTCAGAACTATCATTGCATTGACGAGGATGTAATCAAAATCGGAAAGGTCTTCGTCGGACTCAAGTGTCGTTCTAACCAGCGCGTTAACTGGGAGTTCGGTAGATTCCAACATCCAGTCGAGCAGCTGCGAAACCTTTGGTAAGAGTTTAAAGGCAGTTCGAGTAGAGCGCCTCTTTTTCTTCGCGTCTACAAGAGTCTTTAAACTGGATGGAGTGTTGTTCATTTTGTCATGCATTGTGCGATCCTTTTGTTTATTGTCTATCATTTAGTAGACAATCTATACAATAGTAGCCTTATTGTCAATAGGTATGAAAGACTTTTTGCGAGGTCTTATTAAAATCTTCATATAATTCATAGTTTCATACTGAGGGTAACCTGACTGTGAGAATCGTCTGCCATGGATTTCGTAAGACGGCATACGACTGACGTTTCCATTTCAGGATGGCTGTAATAGTACAGGGTTAGGAACTCCCGCCTTTAATTCTCCCTACTCTGCAGGGGGAAATTTGAAGTTCCAAATTGTCAGTCCTTAGTTACCGGTCTCCAACAAGTTGCTTCACACGTTCCACCGCATTTGCAGCGTCATATCCATAGGTCGTTGCGCCCATCTCCATCGCAACCTCACCTGTAATTGGAGCGCCTCCGATAATAGTCTTCACTTTTCCATTGGGTTGTTTACTCTTCAGGAGTTCTATTACGTTTTTCATCACAGGCACTGTGGTCGTCAGCAGCGTGGACATGCCGATCACATCCGCTTCTTCACTTATGGCAGTTTCCACGAAATTTTCAGCAGGTACGTTTTTTCCAAGGTCGATCACCTCGAAACCGGCTCCCTTGAGCATGATCCCTACCAGATTCTTTCCAATATCATGTAGATCACCGTGAACCGTGCCGATGACCACTTTGCCCCGATTGGGCATTTCACCCTCGATGAACAGCGGTTTCAACTGATCCAGACCGGCATACATTGCCTTCGCTGCCAGCAAGACGTGCGGGAGAAATATTTCATGCATGCGAAATTTCTCACTGATAACATTCATACCTACCAGTAAGCCATCATCAAGAATCTCCTTTGGCGGGAGGTTGTTATTGATAGCTTCTTTGGTCAGGTCATAGACCTTTTGGTGGTCACCTTTTTGTAGTGAAATTGAGATCTGCTCAAGCAGTTCCATGATCATCTCCTGTGTTCCTGAATAATTTTTGGGGAGCGCCGACCTTTATTATCGGCAACCTTATTATTCTTTAAATTCCTCATTCTATCCAAACACGACTTGCTCTTACAATCCTTACAATAACTATGATTAATCTTGAAAATATGTATGCCCTTATCACCGTAAACCAACACACCTGAAATCGACTTGAGCGGTGTCATCAGGTAACTTTTGTTCAGTGTAATGCCGATCCTCTCAGGCTGCAGGAATCGAAACAGCTTTCCCTGACCGCTGATATGCCAGCCGCAATAACCCGGACTGTAAGTGAGCGCTGTCTTGTCGAGACTATGCTCGCTGTTTAGCGACTCCTTATACCACCGTTCGACGAACAGCGATCCGTTATGTGCTGCGTTCGATGCGACCGAATCGAGCATCACAGCGAGTGGGAAATCACCTACGTCGAACAAGCGCGATATATCGTCACTAACCTCCGCACCCAACGTTAGAGCATAAACAGCGAGGGTTTCAGCTTCAGGATATATATTTCCAGGGACCGCATCCGGTGCGTTCTTCCCCTCACCAACAAAGATATCACCGAATTCCTCAGGTAACAAATCTGTTATGATAAACCTGGCTTGTGCGGTTTTCAGGAACGATTGAATTGCTGATTCGTATATTGAGTTTATTGTTTCGGATACAGGTCTATCTTCGGGCATTCCCTGGCTTTTGAGCACATCCACTTTGTTGGGAAGAACATCATCCAGTTTCAGGTCAATTATTCTGCTCATACATCCCTTGCAGGTAATGCATCCATACCATATTTCTTCGCTTCCTTCTCCATCAAACGAACCAGTTCCTTTTTAACATCATCACTCAAGGAGTTTGAGCTGTACTGATCCAGCGACTCTTTAACTTGCCGGTGGGCTCTTTCGCCGAGAGTCAATGATCCCTCGTCTATCCAACGCGGTCGGTTCGCACGGTCGATAATCGGTTTGGGGAAGTATTGTTCTTCGTTAAGGTATTTCATAGAATGATCGGAAATCAGCAGGTGCCCCTCCTGCAATAGTTCCTCTAACCTTGGCAGTGTTGGAAAATCTTCTTTGGGTGTAATCCCCTCCAGCATTCTCAGCGTCATACCGCAGATTTCGTTGTCAAGCGCCAACTTTTCGAGGGAGAAACAGCTTTCAAAATCGAGCATACCAGGACCGGAAATACTGTTAATCCCCGACAGTGCCGCCAGGGTTGCTCCGATTCCGGTCTCAAGCCCCGCCTGTGCATCGAGTTGTTTGGCGTCGCTGAGGGCGATATAAGCCTGGGTTGGCAGTCCGAGATATTTACCGATCTCGTTATAAGCACAGTCGATCATCATCGTTTCGATAGCGCCCATCGGCGTCGTTTCGTAGCGTACATCGAATATCGCGGGTGAACCACCGTACAGCATCGGAGCGCCGGGATTGGTCAACTGGCTGATGACGATACCGCTCAGTGTTTCGGCTGTGTGCTGCACCAGCGTTCCGGTCAGGGTTACCGGGGCGATGAAACCTGACAACGGCATGGAAATGAACTCCACCGGAATTGAATAACGGGCACAATCGACGACGTTCTGGGAGGTCACATCGCTCCATTTCAACGGTGACGTGGGGCAGGCTGAGAAGACGGTCAACGGTTTCTCTTTAAGCTCTGCTTCAGTCCCACGCACGGTGATTTGCATATTCTTCATAACCTCGAACGCTTCGATAGTAAACGTTCCGGTTATTACGGGTTTATCGCCGTAGAGGAGGCTGAGGAATAGTCGATAGCTGTCTGATATTTTGTCATGCACATCCGCAGGGATGATCGCTGTACTCTGTGATTTGATATGATCTAATCCGTTTACCAGCTTTGCATACTTAATATAGTCGGAAGTAAGGGGCTTGCGAATTCTATTATCATGGTAATCGAGGATATTCAGAGCTGCCGAACCGGGAGTAAAATGAACCTTATAGCCAGAAAAATCGTTGGTTTCGACACCCGACACATCGTAGAGTTTGAATGATTTCGGAGACGTATCCAGCGCCTTTTGGATAATATCCTCTTTCAGCGTCACATGATTGTTTGGAATATCCACCTCCGCGCCGTAATCAGACAGCATCGAAAGAACTTCCACATTATTGAGTTCGACGCCGAGCTTGCAGAGAATTCCGACAGACTCATCCACAATCTGCCGGATGAGATCTTCAGATAGAAACTTTAATTTTGGGCGCAAATTCCGCCTCCTTTATATCATTTATGGGCAACATATTAACCCGACCGCTTAATATTATACACGTTCCTGTCAGGTTTCAAGCGAAGCGTAACCCGATGAGGGACTTGTTCAGAAGCTTACAAACGCACAAAGTACAACCCCAACGGCAGATGAGCAGCGTTCAGATTAGTGGTACGAACACCGGATTGGGATAGGCGAAGAAAAAGTCCCTTGCGAAACTTTTCTTGTTCAATTGCATATTAAGCACCCAGTAGTAATTAAGTTATGGATACGATGCTGGGATTATGTTTGCGACATCATCATCAGTTCACGATGAGGCCATCCGTCAAATCCCCAGTATTGCCGTTCCTCATGGTCTTCAGTAGGGTCTTTGAATTTTCCGAACAACCCATAAGGTTTAAGGTTTTCGGAAGGGAAAACAGATTTCAGAATATCTGACTTAATCATATCTGTTTTGGAATAAGTACAACCAAGACCGTCGCGGCAAACCCAAATCAATTCGAAATTTTCGTCTAATCCTACAAATATCCTCAGGTAAGAAATAAATCTCTCTTGAGATTTATCACCAATATATATATGAAGTGGAAGTAAACCATCAGCTAAATGAAATGTGTCTTCATTCATAGGATTGTACCATTCTGTAAATACCAATGAAGGTGCATAGTAAAAAATGTATCTTCTGCTTCCAATTCCCCAATCGTGGTCTATAAATGCACCGAGCAACTCTTCAGATCCATAACGACCTGGTTCTGGTATCATATAATCCAAATCCCACATATCATCCAAATCCCACTCGTAAGTATCCGGTGGATTATTTAATCTTACTTCTTGGAATGTCTCGATCAATTGCATCCTTAGAATTAATAAGAGCATATAATCCGACACAGGACCTATCGGGAGTCCATCTCTAAAGCTTGATGATGGTTGAGGAGCTAAAGATTGCAGCAACTCAATCCTTCCGTTAACCATATCAAATCCTCTTATTTGATATGATGCGTCAACGTGCCCCAGAAAAAAGCCATTGTGCAAAATTTTCTCCGCTCTCTCCTGAGCTTTTTTCTGTTTCTCTTCTTTGGAAGTAAATAATCCCATTTAATCCTCTAAAATTTTAGGGACTTAATGTAACTTGGCTTCCCCAATGCCAGAGAAAAGCAGTTATTGCGAGGAGCAAAGAGACGAAGCAATCAAGTGGTGCAAACGTCTCGTTTGACACACGGATTCGTTGAATTCGTTTAGGTAACCTCATTAACATTGAACTCCATTTGCTCACGGCTTATTGGGGCGTATATTGCTATAGTCTTAATCGGGTTTCTTTGTATTTGAAGAATCCAGATGGCTTGACTGCTAAACTTAATACCAAATAACAATCGATCTCTTTCAACAATTTTTTAAAAATATCATGATATACTTCCTCAATCTCCATCGATAACTTTTTCATCTCCGAAATACTTATGTTGCATAAGGTCACTTCTCGGTAATCCATTTTCTTACTGACTGGATATCTAAAAATCCAGAAATATTTATACACTCTCCGAAGCGTAGGCATGTGTTTTTCGATAACGCGTAACGCCGATAATGGTTTCGTAAGTTTCTCATCCTCCATTAGAATAATAAGATTACTAATAAGATTATGGATGCTGTGAGTTGCTCTGATTCTGCTGACACTGCGTTTCTCTTCTTTTGGACGCTTCTCTGCTATAACATCCTCAGTAAGAGCAAAGAGGTACTTTACCCGCAGTTCGATTAAATGCAAAATCGCATTGAAAATAGGCAGAAGCAGGTCGTCTGGATGGAAATAAAGACTCTGTTCTTCAGGTTTATTTTGGTTATACTTACAGGTATAATCGTTATAGTCTTCGATCAACAAATCAACAGATCTCTGATATGCGTTAATATAATGAATCCATCCGTTCCAATCACCGATAAGTTGTTGTCCAACTGTATCGCTTTTTGGGAATATTGTATAACAATTAAGTTGTGATTTCTTCGGCAAGTGAGTAACCTTACTACTCATTATCTCTCCTCAATTGACTGATTCAATTCCTTATTAAGTATCCTGTGGGATGAACGTGAGTCAATGCAGCTATTTCACAAGCCGTTTGGAATGGCTCATCATAAGTTAACGCCACAGGTGCAATACGCATTACTCCACCACAACCCTTACTGTCGTTGATTGGATTACCTGGTGATCCAATGCGACCTTTTCGTAATGAAGATAAGCAACTATTCCCGGGAGCCCTTCGGCTATGTAAAATTCTTTGTTCAATCAACCATCCTGAGTGAACATATTCGGGAAGATCATCATTGTCAGGATTCTCCTGTGTAAATAACCAGCGCAAGTAAGCATGATATAGAACGTCCGGGATGGAAGCTACACCTCGTTGCAGCCATCGTAATCTTGCACGAAGCATTCTTTCCAGGGTAAACAGAGCCATCTGGGTATCGTCAGCGATTTTGCCTATTCCGCCATAACATTGATCATATGACTTTAGACCAGAATTTCCGTACTTCTGTCTGATAGAGTCCAGTGACATAAATTCAATCGGCGCACCAAGTGCGTCACCGATAGCTCCTCCGAGGAGGCAACCTAATAGGGTGTTCCGGTTCACTCTAATTCCTCTGGACTAACTTTCTCTATTCTTCCAAGTGTCCGATTCAACCGAACTAATCGTGCACCATATTCATATCCCCAATAATCTATCAAATCAGGCCAATCTGGATGAGGGCGTCTTTTGTATCGCGTTTCATAATCAGGATGCAACCATCGATTAACGACTGTGATTCCGCTTTTTGGTGGATTATGAGATTTCCTATCGTTCAATGGGGGCTTTAGAAAGAAGATATGTGCCCATTCTGCAAGGTCTAATGCAGGATTTATATTTCCAATTCTTTTACCCGGTATTCCAGTAGTCGCTGATTCACCGAGCCAAAGTATACATTTCTGACTCAATATATCATAGAGGTCGCGCGGTTTTAATAATCTATCATGCAAATTGTTAGCGATCCCAATATATTGGAATTTGTCTTTCTTTTCAAATGGTTGTCTTCCCAATGCTACGTATATACCATCATCAAAATCACGTTTGGCTGCTGCAATAGCTTTCTTATATGTATAAGGGCCATACCAATTAATGACTACTGCTATGGGTTTTCGCATGTTTTACCCCAATTAATTTATTTAATTTTGAAATCAATCACTAACATTTCCCACTTATGAGATTAATTGTAACTATTGAAATAACAATAGCCAACAATATGGATTTTTTCCGGTACATTGATGACTCTGTTAAAAAAGTAAATTATTACAGAATTTCCTTCCCGTTTTGTCATTCCCGCGAAGGCGGGAATCCAGAGTTTTCAAGCATTTAAAGCTCTCAAACTGGATTCCCGCCTTCGCGGGAATGACAAAATAGGAAGTATTTCAACAGAATCATTAATGACTCTGTTGGTTTAGCGTCATACTAAGAAAAATGACCTGATCCCCGTTTTCACGAGGACAAGATGTTGAATTTCAATCCTGGATTCCCAATCAGGTTGGGAATGAGGAAAGTTTTAGAAATGAGGATAATCGGTAAATCAACAGAATCATTAATATCGCTTTACAATATCCAGATAATGAACCGGTTACCATTTTCTTAACCTTATGCGTAGATTATCCTGAAGCAGGTTATTGATATCTTCATCCGATATATCATTGTCAAGTAAACTTCGTACAAGATCCGGTGCAGCTATAATTCCAAGCTGATCACTATAATCCATTGTCAAAGCCTCTTTTATCCGGGAAGTTAATTTTGAATAGTCTGTCTTTTCATTTTCACTTCCTATATCTAACAGTACGAAACAGCCTGCATTTATAAGATATTTCAGCTTGTCCCAATCGAAATTCTCCATATCAACCCTATATCGCATCTTCCCCTTTAAGAACGTAATCCTTATTAGGTATAACAGTAAGTATATTACACATTTAAAACAGAATTCAGACATATAGTGTAGTGAGTTCTCACATGATTCGAATACCTTTCATAGGT
>JAVCDD010000070.1 GCA_030765125.1 Candidatus Hatepunaea meridiana | reverse complement strand
ACCTATGAAAGGTATTCGAATCATGTGAGAACTCACTACACTATATGTCTGAATTCTGTTTTAAATGTGTAATATACTTACTGTTATACCTAATAAGGATTACGTTCTTAAAGGGGAAGATGCGTTGGATTGCGAAAAATCAACCCAACGATAGAATTAGAATTTAAAAGGCAGAGAGAATTATGAGAACCAACAACCTGAAACTAATCTTCATTCTTCTGGCGGTATCCTTTTTCACCGGATTCCTGCCGTCTACTTCCCACACAGAATTTAACATCATCCTTGATGAACACTTCAATCGAGACCGTGAGCGGTATCTTTGGCCCTGGTCAACTCCCGGTGAATATAACTGGTATCACAACGTCCGTAATTGGGAAATTGATAATCCTCGTGTAATGACGCCACATACTGACTGCGGCTGGGGATCACAGGATTTAGTATACAACTCATACATTCTGCAGGATGAGGAGTTCCCTGGATCACTATGGTGTGCATACCGTACCAGAAATGGTATGGTTAATCCACAGTGGCCAGACGCGGACGAGTACTGGAATAATACAAATGGTTGGGCAGTATGGGGTCCTTTCAGTCTCGAAGAAGCAGTAAGCGGCTATGTGTCCTTCTGGGTAATTGTTTACCTTGATCGCCGTTGCGGAGACTCACTAAGTGTCGTTATAGTAAATACTGCTGATGATCTGCTGCTTGATGGCGCAGCTTTTCGCTCCAGATGTGGGATTGGAAAAACCTTTCCCATTGGAATGGGGGAGGATTGGCAGCAAGACTCGGTATACTTTGACTCACTATACGTAAACGGTGAATTAACCAGTTATCTTGGGGAAGAAGAATGCTGGTTGTGTTTTGTCTGGCAGTCTGATGGCAGATACATTGCTGGTACAGGCGCCTTTATTGATGATGTTGAATGCCATGTTGACATTGATGAGGATCAAGCGCCGGATGTTTCAAATAACGAAGTCAGTGATTTCCGTATAACCAGCACTCATCCCAATCCATTCAATCGTTCAGTTACTATTGGATACGTATTACCGGCGGACAGCAGGATTAGATTATCGGTATTTGACATATCGGGTAAACAGGTTGCTGTGCTATTGAACAACTTCGTTTCGAGCGGTCATCATAGCTATACCTGGCAACCATCGTCAATACCTGGCGGTATCTATTTACTGAGACTGGAAGCTGAAGGAATGGTACATCAGCGGAAGGTTGTTTATATACCGTAATATCGAGATCATTCCGTAAATTGATTAACAGGGTAACTATTAAAGCTCACTCTGTCTATTTTTACATTAGATTTCTTTTAGAAAAAATACTAATTGCTATTGACAAAACTCTTTTTGGTAAGTATATTTCAAAATGTGGGTTTCTGTTAGATAGAATATAATTAATGATCTCGATAATGTTATTTCTAATGCGGAATCAGTCAAAGCGAATCAAACTTAGAACGTATCACTATTAAATGGACGAACAGCAAAGGACAACACAGGAATATCTGGGAAAAGTTGCTGACCGATTCGATTATGTACTAAACCCCGATGAGAAAGCCCGGGGACGCATTATTCAGTATATGACCGAAAACAAGATCAAGTATGGCAAGTATTACTGCCCTTGCAAGCAACATTATCCTGTTGATGAAACCAAAGACCCTGTTTGTCCATGTCCGAGCTTCAAGGATGAAATCGATACAAACGGTTTCTGTGAATGCCATATATTCTTTAATTCTGATGCTGCTGTGGCAGCTCGGCGTAGCGCCGGACTTCTTTCAACCGTAACGTGCCCTGGTTGAGCGTCCAAACTGTCAAAAGCGCAGTTGGCGCTTGCGTTATCTGATCTTCCGCAAATTGATGATAGTCGGATAATTGTCGGAAGAAATACTGCCGATGATGCCGGTGTGTTTCGCTTTGCACCTGATCGGGCATTAGTTCACACGGTTGACCTGTTAGCTCCGGTAGTTGACGATCCTTATACATATGGCAGGATTGCAGCCGTAAACTCGCTCTCTGACATCTATGCAATGGGTGGTAAACCGTTGGTGGCCCTTAATGTAATAGGCTTCCCAGCTAACCTTGACGTCAATATTTTGGGTGATATACTTCGTGGTGGTCAGGATGAAATGCTTGAGGCTGGTGGAGTGGTATTAGGCGGGCATACCTTCCAGTCGGCTGAAATAATGTACGGACTGGCGCTGACAGGTGAAATATCACCCGATCAGATATTTACAAATGATGCTGCAAAACCGGGAAATTTGCTGGTATTGACAAAAGCGCTTGGTACCGGAGCATTAATTCAGGCAATGATGACTCGTGGTGTGGTTACTGAATCGCTTTACAACCAAGCTGTAAGTTCAATGACCGTTTCTAATCGTATAGCGGCTGATTTAATGATTAAGCACAAAGCCCAAGCCTGCACCGATATTACAGGCTTCGGTTTCTTAGGACACACTTGGGAGATGGCGGAAGCATCGAATGTCGGTATAGATATCTGGGCTGAGAAGCTGCCGGTTTTCCCGAAGATATTAGATCTTATCAGGGATGGAGTTACCGACTCCGGTGTGCAGATGAATAGAAATTCGTTTGAGAATAATGTTGATTTCGCTGTCGATCTGGAGCCTGAATATGCGAAATTGTTATTTGGATCGGAAACATCCGGTGGGTTGCTGATCGCTATAGATGAGAAAGAAGCTGAAAAATTAGTTGTTGATCTACGGGATGTTGGTCTGGAAGAATCAGCAATAGTTGGTATGATAGTTGCAGAACATCCTGGTAGATTAACTGTATTATTATAATATTGCGTCTGATCGAAAACCCTGTATTTTAGTTATTTAATCCCTTCTATCTTTCCTCAGAACTTTATTGTTATCGGAGGAATGGTTAAGAGGGGTGTATTCTATAAGAATTACATAGTAATTACATTCATTTAGTTAACTTAACAATAAGTAAAATTCAAATATATCGGTAAAAACCGATTTACACAAAAAAGGAGATTTCATTGAGAAAGAACTTAAGTGTAGTATGGTTAACGGTTTTTGTTGTTATACTCTTTGCTGGAGGAGCGCAAGCTTTTGAGGTTTTCTTCTGGCAAAAAGATAACACCTTGCGTATCAATGATCCTGTTTTCAGATCAAGTCTTACGGTGACGCAGTCGTTGACTCGCACCTTGGGTGAACTGGATATTGATTACACGCTGAATTCCCGTTTACCTGATGCAGAGGATCTTGAGAGTTATGACTTGGTTATGACTTCTCTCAGCTTCTACTGCCCTGGTTGAGGCGGCGGAACACCAGCGAGCCGGATCGGCTCAAGAGAACAACGTATTCTAATAGAATATATGGACAATGGTGGCGCCGTTTACATTGAAGGCAACGATTTTGCCAACGACCATCGCAGTTATGATCTGTGGGATTATTTCCACGCAAACTTTGTTAACCGAGGAACAAGTAACGAGATAAGCCGCTTAGACGCTCCTGATGATAGCAGGTTCGGCGAGCGGAGCTTCGGTTATCCTTCCGGGAACTTCGCAGCAAACTACCCTGACAGAATTTCTGCAGCACAGGATGGTGAAGCCATCCTCTTCGATCAAACGGGTAACAACGGAAACGTTCGTGGCGTCTTTCATTTCGGAGAATACCGCGCCTACACCCAATCAGTTTGTTTCATCAATTTTGACAATTCACGTGACTTCAATCGTGCTGAGTTTCTCGAAGATTTAATCATTGAGTTAACCGGTTACGGTGGTGATTTCTACGGTCGGGTTGTTGATAATATGTACGATGAAGGTGTCGCAGATGCTGAAGTGATCATCAACGAATGCGGATTATCTTGCATAACCGACGGTGAAGGCTTCTTTACTATTGAAGCTGTCCCGATTGAATCATTCACGGTAAATGTCACAAGATGGGGTTATACCGAAATTGACGAAGCAGACTTTACTTTTGACGGTGAAGAAGAGTTGGAAGTAGAAATTCGTATGCTTCATCCGGAATTAGAGCACAACACACCTGAAATTTCAGTTGAATTGCCTGAAGATGAAACCACCCGTGTTGACATCAACATTGTCAATGGCGGTGATGGTCCACTTGAATTCACTACAAGTCTGCGCGGTGCGCGTGCCGAAGGTGATTTCTGGGATCAAATAGATGAATTGGATAACGGAGACATCTTAAATGATGATCGTATTCAGGCGACTCTTTTCTTCCAGGATTACTTCTGGGTTGTCGGCGGACAACGCAGTGACGAACCCAATATGCTCTATAAGATAAGCCTCGACGGTGAGCTTGAAGAGAGCTGGGAACAAGCGTCTTACAGCAATTATGGCTGGCGGGATTTGACGACGGATGGTGAGTTTATCTATGCGGTTGACTCAACCTACATCGCTCAGATCAATCCCAACACCGGACAGGTTACGGACGTTCGCATTCCCACGCCGCTCAACCCTTGTCAGGCAGTAGCCTGGGATGCGGAACACGAACTGTTCTGGGTTACATCCATTTCTCAGAATGTCTACGGAATTGATAGTGATGGGAATGTATTTTACGAGGTTAACAACAGTTTCCGTTTCCGCACGTCCGGGATCACCTACTTTGCCGATGATCCGGACGGTTATAAGCTATATATCCTTAGCAACGACCGCGATGGCGGCGTCAGGTTGATAAAGTGCAACCATCAGACCAACGATACAACCACAGTCGCTATGTTACCAATTGACGATCGTGAGCGTTCCGGTGGATGTACCATGACGAATGAACTGTTAGAATTCACCTGGGTATTACTGGCGCAAATGCAAGCCGGTGACGATATCTTAAGAGTATATGAAGCGAGTAGTGACTTCTATTGGCTGAGTGTTACTCCTCGGGCAGGATACCTTGTGTCGAATGATGAAATGAACGTTCACGTTGATATTTCATCAGCGGATCTGGAACCGAACCAAACCTACGAAGCTTATCTGCAGTTCAGTCACAATACACCGCAAGAGGGCGCTTATTGGGTGGACATTAGCTTGTCTGTTACAGCTAACAGCGCTCCATCGGATAGTGAAGTCCCGCTTGAATATGGACTTATTTCAGCATATCCTAACCCATTCAACGCAGTCAGCACCATCAGCTTTGCTCTTGACCGCGCCTCCGATGTATCTCTGACGATGCACAACCTGGCTGGCAGGCAGGTAGCAACCCTGTTAGAAGACAACAGAAACAGCGGTAGTTACAATGTATCCGTTAACGCTTCATCGTTACCATCGGGTATGTATATGGTAAGATTGAGCGATGGCGAAAGGGTGTCGTATTTGAAGGTAGCTTTGCTGAAATAAAGTAAACGACAGGCGTGCAGAAAAAGCACCAGTATCGTTTGTATCCCATTTTGCGAATATCCATATATCGCTAGTAGCGAAGACATCTCTACTTCACAATGCTGTCAGGTTACTCCAAAGTTTCTGAGGTAACCTGACAGCCTTTTCTCGTCAAGTTACACTACACTATGTCTTGCTTGAAACAGTGCAAGAACTCAAGTACTACTCTATTATATACAGTAGGAATGTTGCAAAATCTAAAGTAATCCAAGAAATGAAGCTATAATCGAGGTTAGTCACAACCCCGACTATTAAATTGTTGGTAAAAAAACAAATAGTGTATTTCGTTAATTTTCACAACTGAAGGAGAAGTAAAATGATTTCAAAGTGCATTAATCTTTACACTGCTTTTGGATTGGTCTTTATCTTAATGTTGACTTGACCTGTTGCGCTAATCGCAAATCCCATTGAGATCGAAGGAACATACGACGATGACGATCTCGATTGGAATAATGCAGATGGTTACAGAGTAACCGATGACATTATAATCGATGGGATTGCAGTTACCATTGATGATGGTGTTGTCTTGGGCTTCAACGATGAGTATAAAATCACTGTACTGAACGGAGGAAGGCTTAGGGTTCATGGAGAATCAGGAGAGCCCGCTGTTTTCACTAACGCTAATGACGCTGCAACTAACTATGGTCTGCAAGGCTGGGGTGCTGAAAACTACAACGGCGAATGGTGTTATATAGAGTTATTGGTTAACAACGGCAATAACTCCAACGATTTCAGATACGCTAACTTCCTACATGGAGGATTGCTACACGACAACGATGGAGAGGACGATTTCACGGGTTTCATTTTGGTTGTAGGTAATGGAAACGTGTTTACAGCCAGAAATTGCTACATTAACTCCGACGGAGGTGATAACGAATACCATAGGTGGCATTGTGGTGTTGTTGCAATTGACAGGGCTACAATGAATCTCGATAATTGCGAAATCAAAGATGCCACCTTTGGTGTTGTTGGCGCTTATAATAGATCCCAGAACGATGAAGTGGGTTTTTCCACAAACATCACTCTTACAGAATGTGAAATACATGATTGTGAGGATGGTGTATACATCTTCAACAATGGTGGTGCGAATGTTAAAATCAAACGCTGTCTATTGTACGATTTTAGCAGTTCGAGTATATGGATATACCGTCCTAACGCTGGTGATCTACCAGACCCGCCAGAAGGAGTGGAGGAATACTTAATAGAAATAGTCAACTGCACCATGATTGACGCTGGTGGATTTTTTGGAATGATTTTAATAACTAATGAATTTATTGATGAAACAATAATTGTTCAAAATAATACAGTATCAGGAGCAGGAAATCGGCATTACTGGATGCCATACAATTTAATTCCTGGAATCGCCGTCTATCTGGAAAATAACGATAACTGGAACGTCGATATTTCTCATAATATCAGTTGCCAAAATGAAGGTAATGGTTTCTATATTCTTGAGCTGGATTTAGATCATCTTGATCAATTTAACTTTAAAAATAATATTTCCATTAATAATGGATGGGGAATATACATTTCAACGGTTGACAATGAGGATTACACTTTGAGAAATCACGCTTTTAAGCATAACGGGGAATTCAATAATAATTTTGATGCTTTCTATTCATATACAGCTGATGTAGTTTTTGATGGAACCTGCAAATTCTTTGAAGAAGATGATATATTCTCATTGGTTGACGAAACTCCTAATACAAATGATTGGGATTTTCGTTTAATTATTGATGAGGTTGGCGCTGAAACAGATCTAAATGCCCTCATTAATGCAGGTAGCAATGAGACTGGAAATGACCCGGACGGATCTGATCCCGACATAGGAGTTTTCGGTGGGGGATTTGCAAATCTGAATATTGATTCTGACTTGAAGAGTATAGATGACTATTGCGTTGTACCTGACGGGGATCCTTTTGAGTTTCCGGATGAAACCACGCTTAAAACAGATACCTATTGCGTTCTTGGCGATTGTAATGTACCTGCAAATAGAACCTTGACTATAGAAGCCGGTACAAACATTGCAATAGTAGAGGATGCTACATTCAAAGTTGAAGGTATCCTTAACGCTGAAGGTGAAGCTGGCGAAATGATCAATTTTCACTCCGTGGATGTAAACGATTTCTGGTACGCTATTTTATTCGATGAACCCTCCGGCGACAGCCAACTCGACTATTGTATAGTCAAGGATGCAAAAAGGGGAATTAAGTGTATGGGTGACTTCAATGAACCTGACCCGCCAACCATCACAATCACTGACTGTATTCTTAAAGGAGGGCAACTGAATAACCTATACATCAGCAAGGATATTCGTGTAGATTGTAGAGAAACAGAGATTTTAGGAAGTGATTCGCGAGGAGTGCGCTTTTATTGGAATGAAGATCACTCTACTATTACTTCCTGTCATATTCATAACAACGGTAATGCAGGCAGCGAAGCCGGCGTTTACGTTAAAGACTCCGAGCCAACATTCATCGCTACCTAAACAAATGAAAACTATTGCCACGGCTTCTACCTCTTTGATGATGGAGATGCTTTCCTTAATGGTGAAAGTGAGCAACAGGAGCAGAATGCCAACAATGTCTATAATAATGGACAAGCAGGAAACCAGAACGGAGCAACCGGATCGGAAATCCGCTGTCTTGATGATACAGATCCACGAATAAACTACAATAATATCTATGATTCACGCCAGGATGGTGATAACTGGATACGTGAAGGTCTGATAATCGCATTTGAGAACCTGCCAACCGCCGCTAACATCGAAAACAATTACTACGGCGACACTCATGTCACCCCAGAGGACGACGCCGATTTAGGCAATTTCGATTGTACTGTCGGAAATCTTACTCTCAATCATATCGGACCCATCGAAGACGAACCTAATCCTGAGGATGTGAATCCGCCCCAGTTCGACGACATCAGAGATTACGAGATTGCTGTTTCGTTGATGAACAGAGGCAGATATGAAGATGCTGTTAACAGCTTCCAACGCTTTATCGCCCGAAACAGGGAGGATAGGCACGCTCGCAAGGCGCTTAAACATATTTACTTCTGTACGAAAAGGAGTGAGGGCAACCTTATAGGACTGCGTCGCAGCCTGTCGGAAATGGCTGATGCAAATAGTGAAAACTATCCCGAATTAGCCTGGAAAGCAAGAAGAGTAGGTTATAAGTGCGACTATGCCGCAGGGAATATCGATGAGGCAATCAGAAGCGCAGAAGCGCTCATAGAACAAGCGCCAAACAGGGTTGCAAGTATTTATATCCAAATAGATGTACTATTAATGCGCCAAGAGGAACTGGAAGGTATCGACGCTCTAACCGGCATAGATATTGACATCATTAAGCTGGAAGATTCGCTTGAGGATGCAATGGCAATGGACAAACTTGATATGATTCAAGCAGCGCTGCCGAACGGTTTTCAGGTACTTCCTGCATATCCCAATCCGTTTAATTCTTCCACAATAATACATTATCTGTTACCGGAATCAGAAAATGTTGTTATGAGCATATATGATATTAAGGGAAGAAATATCATTGACCTCGTTAATGGACCTGTCCAGTCAGGAAATCATAGTATAACATGGGAAGGTCATAACGTGCCGACAGGTATTTACTACTGCAAGGTCAGCATTCCCGGTCAGGAGAAAACAATTAAATTAACCCTTATCCGGTAGTATTCGGATCGTTGCTAAACAATCGAGGCACCGGTTTTATCATTCTGGTGCCTCGATTCATTTTTTATCTTTAAATGAAACTACCGGTTAGAACAATGATTTTTATATCTTTCCTGATAATAGCTTTTCTAAACTCAACAATGCTTGCCCAACCTGATTCTTTATGGTCAAACGTATATGGCGGTATGAGTAATGATTATTGTTATCATGCTATTCAAACCCAGGATGGTGGCTATGCTTTAGTTGGTGCATTTGAATCATACCCGGATGATTTATCTCATCAGTTCTGTTTAGTTAAAACCGATGCACAAGGCGAAGAGGAATGGATGCAGACTTGGGGTGGACAGGGATTTGAAGTGGCTTGGGCTGTCACACAAACAACCGATAGAGGTTTTCTTGTTGTCGGTTACACAAACACAGATGTCTTTGGATCTGATGGCTGGGTTGTTAAAACCGATTCCGAAGGTGAATTAGAATGGTCACAGAATTATGGCGATGGAAGTGTTGGAATCTTCCGAATGATTAAAGTGATAAATGATAGCGCTTACATCATTGCCGGTTATGGGAATACAGCCGATAACAACAGCCAGGACTGCTGGTTAGTCAAGATAGATGACGAGGGTGAAGTAATCTGGTCTCATACTTATGGCGGCGATAGCCGTGAATGGTGCCAGGACGTTGACCGAACGAGAGACGGCGGCTTCGTGCTTTCAGGAAGCACAATATCGTTCGGAGCCGGTGGTTCGGATGCTTATGTTATCAAAGTTGACGAGGATGGTGATGAGGAGTGGTCTCGAACTTATGGCACGGAGCGAGATGAAGGGCTGGTAGAGATAGTTCAGATGCCCGACGGCGGTTACGTATTCGCAGGATCAGCCATTCTTCCCGGTGATGACGAGAATCGCGATATGTACGTAGTTCGCGTAGATTCATCTGGTGAAGAGATTTGGACGCATACTTACGGCGGCAGACGCGATGATAATTGTTATGCGCTGACCCTGACACCCGATGGTGGAATCATTCTTGCTGGTAAAAGCGATACTGAGGGTCGGAACTATCTGGATTTTTACATAGTCAGGTTCAATTTTCAGGGGGAAGTACTGTGGCAAAGGACTTTTGGGGGAAGAGGAATCGAAGAGTGTAATTCAATTATTAGAACACCGGACGGCAGTTACGCCTTAGGTGGTCATACCAATTATTTTCGTCGCGAAGGAGTGAGGAATAGAAGTTTCTGGCTGGTCAAAACGGGTCCCGATATCCTCCGCTGGCTTTCTCTTCCCGACACCGGTTTCGTTGAGGACAGCACACTAATATACGATCTCGATTACTTCTATGACTTCGTCTCACCATCGGTTTATAGTGATTCTGCGCTTGTTTTCTATGTCAGGAACGGTGTACACGTGAATGGAGAAATAGAGGACGACCGGTTGATTATTACTGATGATGAGGGTGAGTTCGGGTTAGATTCGTTACGGCTTATCGTAGCCGAAGAGGACGACGAAGATAACCGCGATACAACCTATTTACGGATTACTATTCGGGAATATAATGATGTTGCGCAGTTAACGGATTCTTGTTTTCCTCAAAAGCTTGACATCAAGATTGCATATCCCAATCCGTTTAATTCCTCCACATCCATAAGCTATCAGCTTCCTGCTGAAAGCGATGTAACAATAACAATTCTTGATATATCCGGTCGAGAAATCAAAACGCTGATAAACGGTACGGTTAGAGCTGGTTATCACCAGACAATCTGGAACGCCGATGTTCCTTCAGGTATTTATATCTGTCGAATGGAAACAGACGGTTACATTAAAAGCATCAAACTTCTACTTACCAGATAAATTACACTTCCCCATATCGCTGACAACTCTTGCATAATGTCTGCTTAATTGCTAAATTAATGTCCAATCCAAAATACACTTATAACAAAAGGAGACTATCTATTATGATAGAAACAACCAAGACTTGCATATCTATAAGAAAGATAATCCTTTTTATATTTACTATTGTCTTTGTTTTAATAACACCAACCCATGCCGATCCCCCCATATTTAGCTCAGGCATCGTCATTCAGAACGAAGACGAGGAACTGCCGGGGGATGAAACCGGCTATACCGCCCCGGGCTTTGGGGATTGGGACAACGATGGTGATCTTGATCTTATGATTGGAACCTTCGAGGATGCACCAATCTACCTCTTCCAAAACGTTGCTGAGGACGGTGAGCCTGTCTTTGAATTGGTTGGTAATGTTGAAGCCGATGGTGAAATCATAGACGGTCCCTATGGTTGATGCCAGGGATCTTATCCGCAGATGGCGGATATTGATAATGATGACGACCTTGATCTGTTAGTAGGAGATGACATAGGTAACGTAAGGCTTTACATACGCGACGAGGATGGTGAGCTTTCACTTGAAGGTAATTTACAAGCAGATGACGATGATCTCAATGTCGGAGAACGCGCCGCACCGGAATGGATCGATTGGGATCTGGACGGTGATTTTGATCTGCTCGTTGGTTCGGCGGATGGTACGATCAGACTTTATATAAATACAGGTTCCGCTGAAGAATACGAGTATTCCGATGAAGGCGCTATTGAAGCTGACGGTGAAGAGATCTGGCTCGGCAGCGAAACAGCGCCTGCGTTCGGTGATCTGGACGGTGATGATAAGCGTGATCTGATAATCGGATCAATCTACGGTGAACTGTGGTTCTATCCCAATACCGGTGATGACGATGCCCCTGAATTCGGAGAGGGCGTTCAGCTTGAAGAAGAAGACGACTTCATTATATTAGAACAATACTCTCGTCCGGAATTGGTGGACTGGAATGACGATGGAAATCTCGATATTGTATGTGGCGGCGTAAATCCAGAAGTCAGGTTATTTATCAGCCTGATGGACGCTGTGCCGGTTATTACCGTTGAGCCGGATGAGATAGATTTCGGATCGGTATTGATAGGTGGGCGTCGCAGCCAAACATTGACTATCGGCAACGAAGGAGAAGTTGATTTAACCGTTTCGGATATAACGATAGAGGGACAATATTACCGAGTATCTTTCGGTGAAGAATTCACAGTCGAACCGGATGCTGAACACGAAGTATATGTAGTATTTGCTCCGGAGTCCGAGGGTGAATTTAACGGAACGCTGACAATAGTTTCCAACGATCCGGAGAATGATGAACTCACAGTGAGTCTGCACGGCGCTGGCGCCACTGAACACATTGATGATGACGCAATAAATACCATTCCCAATCACTATTACCTTTCCGAAGCCTATCCAAATCCGTTTAATGCGGTTACTAATCTTTCGTTTGGCTTGCCCGTGGCTTCGGAGATTTCGATACGAGTCTATGATATATCCGGTCAGAAAATTGTTACTTTGGCAAAAGGGAAGTATACAGCAGGCAGGTACAGGATAACCTGGAATAGCAAGGATGCACCGGCAGGATCATATTTATTGAGAATGGAAACAGAGAGGTCCGTTACGGTTGAGAAGTTGATACTAATCAAGTAGATGCGACACTCTTGTCTCGTGGTATCTCCGCAGGCAGGGACGCCTAAGCTACTTGTCAGATTATTTTATATTCACGGCAAATTGAACTGATGAAGCAGATGGAAAATCAAACAAAAAAATCTGCGCAATCTGCATAATCTGTGTAAAAAGGAAAGGATACATAATGGACAATTATCAGAAAGCTCTTTTAAGTATCATTCTGACAATCGGTTTTCTATGCAATTTTCCCGCTAATGCTGAGATTACGGTTAATCCAATTGGCTATGCTATTTCAGTTGAGGAAGATCAGGAAGCTGCAGTTGAACTGGTACTCAGTAACAACACTGAAGGTGAAGTCGGATTTAGTATAAGCTATGAACTGGTTGAAAACGAAGAGGATCGTCAAGCAAGACCACGCCGGGACGATCTGGGTGACATCCTGGAGACGTTTGAACTCCCTTATCTTCGCATTCTGGGATATGCCTGGGACGGTGAATACATGTGGGGAGTTGGTTACAATGACAATCGTCTAATCTGTATCGATCCGGATGACTTCGATATTATCCATGATTATGCGGTAAACGGAGCATGCGTGGCAATGACCTGGGATCCCGAGGATGAGGTTTTCTGGCTGGGAGTCTATAACAATACAAACGTGTTACTCTATGACAGGGAAGGTGACCATATCCGTACGATTAATATGGCGGATCGCACGGCTGGCGCTTTCGCCTATGATGGTGAATTCTTCTACTGGTATTCTAGGGACTTAAATCTGATTCGCAAGCTTGATCGCAACCTGAGAAATGTCGCTCAGATAGCGAACTTCAGACAGGCAGCGGTAAATGGTCAAGATATCAGGGGAATGACCTATGTTGCCGAGCACGATGAAGGACACTTCTGGTTTCAAACCCATGAACGTAGATGCGTACAGGTCGACATCGATTTCGATAACAACAGGGTTAATCAGATTACTGCATTTAACTCCCGTGGCGCTGCGCATGACGGTATTGCACACGACGGACGCAACCTGTGGACAAGTGGTCTCGACGGTGAAAGGGAAGGTGTGATTTACGATGACGGTGTCAGGGAATTTGATATGCTTGGATTAAATCCTGATGAGGGCGTTATTCAAGGAGATAATTCCGAAACTATCGAAATCACCGTCATCACAGAAGATTACGAAGCCGGCGTCTACAACATCCTGATTGAAATTGAGCTTGCCGAGCCCGAAGAAGAGCGGGATGACTTTGAAGAAACCGTTATTCAGATATCCGGAGTTGTGTCCCTGGAATCACCTACTGCTGAGATTACCGGCTTAATTACTGACGCTGCTGATGATGATCCTATTGAAGGCGCTTTCATTGAACTTGATCGTTATATCATCGGTGTGTATTCAGATGACGAAGGCAATTATGCCCATTCCGATCTGCCTGCCGGTGAATATGAACTGACCTTCTCCGCACCCGATTACCTGCCCACAACCGAAGCCGTAGACCTCGGAGAAGATGACATCGAACTGAACGTCGAACTGCTTTACGCTGAATTCCTTTCTGACGAAGACCAGTTCTTTATGGCGCTCGAACCGGATATGGAACATACATTCGAGTTCGAAGTTTCCAACGGTGGCAATGGTCCACTGACTTATCTTGT
>JAVCDD010000157.1 GCA_030765125.1 Candidatus Hatepunaea meridiana | reverse complement strand
ATTCCATTCCGCCTACGGCTTCATTCCATTAGCCCAGCGAAATAGCGCCAAAGGCAACAAAATAAAACGGGAATTATAATTGTCGCTGACTGGGAAGAATAATTGTCGTTGATCAGATAACAATGATTCGATTTTATTTGCAACCAATACCGAAAAGGATCGATTTCAAATACCCATGAGTTTGGATTCTCTTTATTACTCGATTGTATCTAATGTACCATATAAGCAACAAGTTATATATGATTCTCCTTATGAAGTTATGGGTGAACAATTGAATCTGAATAGTCAATTCGAAAGTGCATATGGACGAATTTATTGCGTAAGAAGTCCCCCACCAACTTTCTTAGAAACAATCTCACGCCTGAGAAACTGGAAGAGAGCTATTCCAGGAGGAGATCCTATTTCCGACTATTTTCTAAGTATAAGTATATCTGCATTTGTGATGATTTTGCTTATTACTGCAACTATCATAATAGATTTGTTATTTGTGCGACTTTCAAAAAGCGAAAAAATCCTGATTTCTGGTCAGTTTGAACAAATCAAGTATGAATATGAAAAGGTGAATAGAAAATACACAGAAATTGAGAACCACTTTTCGGAAAGGATTGAGAAATTAAATAATGATAAACAGGATTTAATAGGAAGAATTAATTCATTAACAACAAATGCTAAAATTGAAAAGTCTAAGTCAGAAAGCGAAAAGGATGCCTTAGAAAAGAGAAATAGAAATATTGAAGATGAGTTAATAGAAGAACTTTCAAAGATTGAAGATGAATTGAGCGAAGCCGATTGTGAGCTTGTTTTGCAAAGACATATGCGAGAAACACTGGAGTCTGAGAATGAGGAATTACGGAAAAATTCAAACCTATCGAAAATCAAATTGGATAAGAATTTTAGCTTATACTATCCGGGATTGCAGTTTACTAAATCAGCTCAAAAGGAGGCTCTAAAATGTTTCAAGGATCCGGGAGTTAATAAATTGACACATATATTTGTATTCTTATGCGTTCATAAGGGTGTTAATGAGAATCTTAGAAAAGCTGGAATTAGATTTGAGAATGTTAAAGGATTAGAGAATACGATTGAATTGAAATACAGTAGTACGAGAGTTTATTACTGTGCTTGTGGGAAAAAGCCTCATATACGTGCCATTCAATTGTATAAAAATGCCACGGAGCAAAACAGAATTATCAAAAACCTAAAATCAGCTTGTCAAATATGTGCAAACTGAATGGTAAAATACTTCATCCCCTGCGAGACATATTGCTTAATATACACTGTGGAGTGATGCATCTAAAGACAGAATTGTTAGAACCATCTGGATGAGAAGTGGGGGGACAACAGATCATAATCAAAGCAACCTACACCTTAGCTAAACGGTAAAAAGTGTCCAGAAAGGTTCTGAAGACATACAGTCTAAAACTATAAATTAGATATTTAGGAGAGTAATCTTCAATGTTGATGAATTCACAGCGCGACAAAGAAAAGGGGAAGGCTTGGCGAATTACGATTTGGTCTTTGCTCATTGGGATAGTTTTCCTAATTATTCTCATTTTTATTGGTTTTCCAAACGACCTTTGGACGCCAGATGGAACCGTTGAGTTTGTACGTGCTTTTCTGACCGTTGCTCTCATCGCTTGCGGTTCCATAGCATTAATAAGAGTCTTCACAGCCTTAGAAGATTGGGAGGGTGGCTCCTATGCGGGAGATGATGGTCCAATCTTCAATTCGCTTTCAGGGTGGCTCAGTATGTTGCCATTTGTAGGTATCATCGGATGTGTTGTATATGTCATTCGTTACATCTACCTGTCCCTTGTTTAGTCTCAATTATCCGATTCTATTTCTTCTGAGAGTTATTCTTGAAATTGAATTGAGCATAATTACTAAGTGAGGTGCATGATTTGACTGCGTTGCCTTTGTTGAAGATGGGATTGAAACATCTTGAACTGGATAATGTGAACGAACTGTCGAATGTGTGAATAGTGTCGAGTCTGTAGGTAGTAAGGAAAGTACGATTACTTGAAGCAAACGAGACCTTCCTGCAATAGAAGGACGTAAAAACCCGAAGAAAGAGTTGTCCCTCGTCAAAAGTCTATCCAGCACAGAAAGCCGTTGCGCTGTGAACACTATGCGAGGGCATTTCAAATTTAAGTGTTGCCGAACAGGAGCGGAATCAGTAAATTATTTGTCGTGAGGTGAGCTGAGAGAGATATGTGTCTGACTCTCATGTGGGATTAGACGAAAAAGGGCGGAGTTATCCGTTGACAACATAAGAGAAGAAAAGCAGAGAGGCTACGCGAGTAACCAGTCTTACGCCGCGTGCCGAAAGTAGCGATGATGAAGCCCACCGAGAATTGGTAGATCAACTACATTGCCAGCCGCTAGTGGCTCGACATCACGTGGTGCCGGACAATCCTTGCCCAACGAAAGATGAGTTCGCGAGATATTGTAATATCCATCGACGTATTCGCGCAGGATTCTCCGAAGGTGCATCTCGTTGATTACAATGAAATGATCGGTACATTCGCGCCGAATCGATCCGATCACTCTTTTGCAATAAGCATTCTGCCAAGGTGACCTGAAGGATGTCTTGACTTGCTTGGTCCCTGTGGCATTGACCTGTTTTGTGAACTCGTTCCCGTAGATTGAGTCGTTATCCCGGAGTAAGTATGTGGGAGCAGTATCCCAGGGAAACGCTTCAATAATCTGCTGACCAGTCCAAAATGCTGTTGGCGACTTGGTGACGTT
>JAVCDD010000330.1 GCA_030765125.1 Candidatus Hatepunaea meridiana | reverse complement strand
TAGTGCCTGACCGAAAAGTCCCCTTTTTGTCATTCCCGCGAAGGCGGGAATCCAGGTAATCTATTGTTTCTCCTGGATTCCCGCCTTCGCGGGAATGACAAAAAGGGGTTAATATCCAGTAAAATGATGGTTTTCGATCAGACACTACATAGTGAAAACAAGAGCAATTTAACCTTTCGCGCTGGAATATTTGATTATATAACCAACGATATCCAAACCGCAATCCTGGAGGATAACCGCCCATGGGTAGTTGGATTCAGCGGAGGCAAGGATTCAACCTTACTTATGGAATTGGTCTATTATTCACTCGCAAGCATTCCACCAGATCTTCGCACTAAACAAATCTATGTCCTTGCATCGGACACTCGGATTGAGACGCCTGACATACCGACGGAGATGAGGGAGGTTTTTAGAATAGATATTGAAAAGCCATTAGTTTTAATCGGAGCAGACAATTGAGGGGAAAGATGTCTATACACGAAGCGATGAACTGGATCGTCTCAGTTCTCGATCTTGATGAGAATGACTTACATGAGTTACCTGTTGATGAGTTTAAACTGTCTTGGCATGCAGTATTCTTTCTGTATTCAGGTTTACATCCGGATGATGCAATCGATCACGGAGATGAAATCATTGATACCACAGAAGATCATCCAGATTTTATTAAGATAGATTCTCGTCTTTTAAAACCTTACTTTGCCGGAAGTGGATGGCCAGTGGTTTTAGCTCCACTCGCAGAAGAAGCTTGGAGGCGATACAATGGTGGTATGTTAACTGATGAAGATTTTTACTGTTCAGATGCACAATACAGTGGAATTGTCAAAACATAATGAAAAGAAATAAAAAGACACTCAAGGCAATCGATTTTTTCTGCGGTGCAGGCGGTGTATCCTGCGGTTTTAGGCAAGCAGGCATAGATGTACTTGGTGGAATCGATATCGATAAAAATTGTAAGACAACATATGAGAGTAATAACGATGCTAAATTCCTAAACATTGATATTGCAACCTGTAAGAAAGAAATTTTGCATGCCGAGTTCGATATAACCCGTAACCAGGACGATCTAATCTTCATCGGTTGTAGTCCCTGCCAATACTATTCAAACATCAAAACCTCTAAGGCAAAATCTGCTGAAACCAGACTACTTCTTGAAGACTTTCAAGAGTTTATTGAATATTTCCAACCGGGATATGTATTGGTTGAAAATGTTCCAGGGTTTGAGAAAAAGCCTGAAAGTCCAATAAACAAATTCAAGAATTGCCTTGAAAAACTTAATTATACTTACGATGAAAGTATTATAAATGCAAAACATTATGGAGTTCCGCAGAATAGACGAAGATATGTATTGTTGGCTTCACGTGTCAATGAAACTATCAAACTTCCGGATCCGGACAAATCACCTACTAAAACTGTTCGAAATGCAATTGGTGATTATAAAACGTTCCAACCTATATTAGCTGGTGATAAAGACGAGAGTACGTTCCTTCATTCCTCTGCAAGTCTTTCCGAGCTGAACCTACGCAGGATTAATTCAACACCAAAGAATGGTGGTGATAGAAGAGCCTGGAAGGATGATCCCGAATTACAACTTGAGTGTTATAAAAACCATGAAGGACATTATGATGTTTACGGAAGAATGTCTTGGGGTAAACCATCTCCAGCCCTCACGACCAAATTCAGATACACCTCAAACGGCAGGTATGGACACCCTGAACAAGATAGAGCAATATCAATAAGAGAAGGAGCTACACTGCAGAGTTTTCCCCTGGATTATAATTTCTATGCTCTGAGTCAGACCGCTATTGCTAAAATGATAGGAAATGCGGTTCCACCCGAATTAGCTAAACGTATCGGAAAAACAATAATAGAGAATAAGAATGGCGACATTTAAAGCAAGCGCTAGAGCACTGGATATGTTAGGTCGACAGCAGATAGCTGGGCGTCCAACTGCTATCAGCGAATTATTTAAAAATGCTCATGATGCTTACGCGGATCGAGTTGAAGTCGATTATTTTAGATCTAATGGATTATTTATACTGCGTGATGATGGTATCGGTATGACTTACAATGAGTTTATTGAGCGCTGGTTAACTCTCGGCACCAATAGTAAACTTGGATCGAAAATGGGGATTGATCCTCCTTTTGTGACGGAGGGGAAAAAATTACGCCCAGTACTCGGAGAGAAAGGGATTGGTCGTTTGGCTATTGCCGCTATCGGTCCTCAGGTTCTCATACTTACGCGCGCCATTCGCAAAGAAATTCACCATGATCTTGTTGCATGTTATATCCATTGGGGATTATTTGAGATTCCCGGCATTAAACTTGAGGATGTACGTATTCCCATGCGCGAGTTCGAAGGTGGAACCCTACCTACGGCAAATGAGATAGACAGTATGGTTAAAGAAGTGAATGAGAACCTGACTGAGTTGCGCAATCATATTCCGGATCAAATGCTGTCGAAGATAAGAGATGAAATAAGTCAATTCATCATTGATCCCTGCGAGATCGAAAACTGGTTTGATAAACCGTCATTAACAGGAAATGAGGGCATTGGTACACATTTCTTCATTAAGCCTGCGGATAAAGCCCTTGAAGCTGACCTCGAAATTCGAACAACTCAAACACGTGATGATGAGGAATCTAACCTGAAACGTTTCTTATTGGGCTTTTCAAACACTTTGACGCCTTCGCCCAATAGCATCAAAATGAAAACCAGTTTCAGATACCACAAAACAGATGATGATTATAGCGAGCAAATAGGTGATAATGAATTCTGGACCGAAGAAGAATTCAAAAAAGCTGATCATTATATCAAAGGGAGGTTTGATGAATATGGACAATTTCGAGGATTCGTAACCATTTATGGTATGGAGCCAGATAAACATATTGTTCCTTGGAGAAAAGCTCAAGGTCGAAGAACTGAATGCGGACCGTTTGATATCAATTTGGCAATAGTTCAGGGAGCTTTTAAAGGTTCTTCTGACAAATGCGTACATTTCATTTATAATAGCTGAGGAAACATCTCATTGATTATGTATTTTATTCTTCCATTAAGTGGAAGAATTCCTATGTCAACAAGTTTACTTTACCACGCCTTTGGTATAAGGGGTTATGACTATGTTCGAACTGATTATGATGAGAAACGCGT
>JAVCDD010000247.1 GCA_030765125.1 Candidatus Hatepunaea meridiana | reverse complement strand
GTTATACATTGCTATCCGGTAAGGACGTCTATAACCAGGACGCATTATCAGTAATTAAGTTAACCGAATCAGTTGATATGCCGGATGAGTTTGCTATTGTTTCAGCATATCCGAATCCATTCAATTCGAGTACACTCATCAGTTATGGACTACCTGAAGCCGTTAAAATTAACCTGAACGTCTACGATCTTTCCGGACGCAAGGTTATGAACCTGACAAACGGTTTACAGCAGGCTGGTAATCACACGATCCAGTTCAACGGTACAAATCTGGCGAGTGGTGTGTACCTGCTGCGACTGGAAACAACAGACCATCTAACTAAAAAGAAGATTGTATTGGTGAAGTAGTATTTTCCCACCGCAGAGTGCGCAGAGAACACGGAGTATTACTCTCTGTGCCCTCTGCGATCTCTGCGGTGAATTCTTCATATTAATCGAGGAATGTGATACAGATCATTTGATATTGACAATTTTATTGACATTTTTACCTTGGTATCAAGTTACAAGAAACTAACTTTTCTCACTTGGTACTTGATACTTGTTACTTATCACTTTAAAAACCAGAGGTAAATTATGAGAATCTTCAATCCTTTAATCCTGCTGTTAATCCTTTTCCTTTTTACCGCATCCAACCTGAACGCCCGCATAATCAACGTTCCTGACGACCAGGAAACCATTCAAGCTGGTATTGACGCTTCAATGGACGGCGATACGGTGCTCGTTCAGCCTGAGATATATGTTGAAAATATCAACTTCAACGGGCGGAATATCGTGGTCGGAAGCCTCTTCCTGACCGAAGGGGATGAGGATTTTATCTCCGAAACAATCATTGACGGAGATGCGAACGACAGGAGTGTAGTCGTTTTCCGGATGGGTGAAACAGCCACTCTGATTGGGTTTACTATTCAGAATGGTATAACCGATTATGGCGGTGGTATCTATTGCCGAGGAGCAAATCCAACGCTGTCCCACCTGATCGTCACCAACAACATTGTTGAGAGAAACGGTGGGGGGATATACTGTACGGGAGGCTCCGATCCTACTATTGACAACGTAGTAATAAACAGAAACAGTTGCGGATACGTCGGGGGAGGCTTTGGTTGTTATGGCGAGTCGACTCCCACGCTTACGAATTGTATCATAGTCAACAACTATTCCGATCACTGCGGTGGCGGGATACACGGCTACGATTCGGAACTAACCCTCACAAACCTGACTGTCACCGGTAATGAAGCTCTGCATACCGGCGGCGCCATCTATTTGACAGCGGATGCAACCGCTCATGCAGTTGATTGCATCTTCTGGGAAAACATTCCACACGAAGTGTATCTGATGCCTGGGATGGAAGGCGGCACTATTATAGGTTTTTCACATTCTGTCGTTGATGGAGGAATCGAGGAGATTGACTTCTGGCAAGGCGCTGAAGTAATCTGGGGTGCAGGCAATATTGACCTGGATCCGGAGTTCGTTAATCCGGAACGCTACGATTATTCCCTCTCCGAAGACAGCCCCTGCATTGATGGCGGTAACCCTGAAAGCCAGTTCGATCCCGACGGCACTCGAGCGGACATGGGAGCCGACTATTTTCACAACGAAGATGGTCAGCATGTCCTTCACGTTCCCGATGCTTTTGAAACAATTCAGGAAGCAATAGACGAAGCTGATGACGGTGATATTGTGCTGGTGCAGCCTGGGGAATATGTTGAGAACGTCAATTTCGACGGCAAAGAACTTATACTTGGCAGCCGTTTTCTTTCAACAGATGAAAAGGAATTTATTGTTGAAACTATTATTGATGGTAATGAAAACGGGAGCGTGATCACGTTTGAGAATGATGAGGGTGAAGATGCTATGATAATAGGCTTTAGTGTTAACAATGGTAGAGCCGTTCATGGTGGTGGCATCAGTATTCAAGAAGCGAGTCCCAGTATTCATAATCTGATAATCAGCCAAAACCACTCCACACATGATGGAGGTGGGATTTACTGTATAAATAATTCTAACCCATCAATTAGTGATTGCATAATAACTGATAATTTTGCTGAAGATGAAGGAGGGGGAATTAAAATTGCTAATAATTCAGAACCAGCCATTACACATTGTGCTATATTCGGAAATTCAACTGAGGGTTATGGTGGTGGAATTAATTCATCGAGTGGTTCTAATCCGATTATTACTTTCTGCACTTTATCAAATAATTCTGGCGAAATTGGTGGAGGTGGGATTTCATGTTCAAACAACGCTAATCCAAATATTTTGAATTCAATTTTGTGGAATGATACTCCTGAGGAAATCTACTTTAGCGAGGAGGGGCAAGCTAATTCCATCGCTATTACTCATACTGATGTCCAAAATGGTGAGGATGGCATCGAAACCAACGATAACGGCGAGGTTAATTGGGGTGAAGGCAACATTAACATAAACCCACTGTTTGCTAATCCTGATAATGATGACTATCATCTGACCGAGAACAGCCCTTGTATAGACGCTGGTGATCCCGAAAGCCCCCGCGATCCTGATAATACACAGGCGGATATGGGTGTATATTATTTCCATCAAGCAGTTCCGCGCGATAACATCGTCATTAATGTGCCCGACGATTATGAAACTATACAGGAAGCTATTGATGTCTCGATTGACGGTGACTCGATCCTCGTCAGCCCTGGAAGGTACGAGGAAAACATTAACTTCAGAGGCATTGAGATTAGACTCGGCAGCCTTTATATGAGAACAGGCAACGCTGAATATATTGAGACGACAATTATTGATGGCCGCGGTGAGGGTGCGGTAGTAACCTTCAACAGCCGTGAGGGCAATCAGACCAAACTGAAAGGTTTCACCATCACAAACGGTAGCAGCCGGGAATGCGGCGGTATTTATTGCTTCAATTCCGGTCCGACTATCGAGCATTGTGTCATTTACGGCAACTCTGCGGAAGAGGGCGGTGGTGGAGGTATCTTCTGTTACGCTTCCGATCCGGTCATTCGTAACTGCACCATTACCAATAACAGTGTTGAAGAAGGCGGCGGCGGGTTGTACGGCTGGTCGGGGGCTGGTCCCAGCTTGATAAACACAATCTTCTGGGATAACAATCCCAATCAAATATGTTTCGGTGAGGGCAGAGACCGCAATACAATGAACGTTTCATATTCCGACATCGAGGGTGGTGAGGACGAGATTGTTACCAATTGGAACGTGGATATTGACTGGCGGGACGGGAATATTGATGAAGATCCGCTGTTTGTCAACATAGATGAAAACGATTATAACCTGACTGAAGACAGCCCCTGCATAGATGCAGGCGACCAGTTTTCTCCTGATGACCCGGATGAAACGCGAGCCGATATGGGAGCATTTTACTTTGAACAACACCCAGGCTGGCTGGAATTCTCGATAACCTTGAATCCGGGCTGGAACTTGATATCCTCACCTGTCCAACCCCCTGAACCGAATATGTGGGTTGTATGGGCAGAACTGATTGAGCGGGGAAACCTGCTATGGGTCAAGGATCACTTCGGTCGTTTCCTCATGACCGAATTCGACTACAGTAATATGGAGGATTGGGACGTTCATTACGGTTATTATGTCAAAGTGCGCGAGGATGATGAAAAAGTTTTATTCAACCTGCCGGTTGAGTGGGACGAACCGATTGAACTAAACGAGGGCTGGTCGATAGCCGCCTATTTCCCTGAGGAGGAGGTAGAAGCGAGACAAGCTTTCGCGGAGATAGAAGACGTTCTGCTGCTTGCTAAAGATGGTGAAGGACGTTTTTTGAGCACGCAGTATGGATTCTGTAATATGATACCACTTCGACGTGGGCAGGGCTATCAGGTTTGTGTAACTGAACCGGTTGATCTGGTCTGGTGTGTCCCCGAACAGCAAGCAATGTCAGCGCCCAGCGTTCGACAGAATCCCCTTCCGGTTCATTTTACACCATCAGCGCCCACCAGCCGAAATATGAGCGTAATCATCCAAGTAGACGCGACACTCCTGTCGCGTGGTCTTACCGCAGGTAGAGACGCCACCGCTACTAATCAAACCGAACTGGGCGCATTCAACACACAAGGCTTATGCGTCGGCGCTATGGTCATCAACGAAGACACTCCCTATGGAATAGCAATCTGGGGCGACGATCCATCTACCAAAGAAATCGAAGGAATGCAGGAGAACGAGCATATCATTTTCAAGCTTTGGAATGGTGAAGAGGAGATCACGCTTAAATTAACAGGTGAGAACAATCAGGTATTCTATTCAACCGACGCCCTGGCAGCAATTTCGCTGCACCAGAACAACAACATCCCATCCGAGTTCAGCCTGTCCGCACCATTTCCTAACCCATTCAACAACGTCACCAACATTTCGTATGCGCTGCCTGTTCAGTCTTACGTTCTGCTAAATGTTTATGATATTGCCGGACGATCAGTAGCAACACTTGTAAATGAGGAACAATCAACAGGATACTACACAACACAGTGGAATAGTCAATCAGCTTCGACGGGTGTGTATTTTGTGAAGATGGAGGCGGAAGAGTTTAATGATGTTATGAAGGTTGTTTTAGTGAAATGAAACGCTATGTAGTTCGCAATTCAACAAAGTAAAAATCCAACCCGCTGTCAGGGCGCCGTCCCTGACAGCAATGGTTCAGACTAACACATTTTAAGGTCTTTGGATGTTATATTATTCCAAATTATTTACATTGTGTCTGACTGCAAACATATTGCTTTTGACGTCATTTATTATTATCTTATAACAGATACTGAATGATCGGATTTTATACGTTCGTGCCAGATGGCAAGTATCAAGTATTTAGCCTTTTTTTCTTGTAACTTGCTACTTGTAACTTGTAACTTGTAACTTGTAACTTTTTATGTTAATGAGGTGTGTAATGTCTTTGTCAAGATTAGCGCTGCTATTACCTTTTGTTTTAACGCATCTTCCCCTTTAAGAACGTAATCCTTATTAGGTATAACAGTAAGTATATTACACAT
>JAVCDD010000252.1 GCA_030765125.1 Candidatus Hatepunaea meridiana | reverse complement strand
TTGTGATCGCTATCGGGCTGAACTGGGGAAAGATGATCAAACTGATATTGGAGTGGGCGTTGAATGATGGGTATAAACGGGGGGCGGACATTCCTGTCCCCCCCCCCCCCGATTATACAATTACACAAAGAAATACAACTCTATCCTACGCTCCAGCGTGGGAACGCATACCTTACCATTTAGTTATACCCCAAATAACCCTGTACATTCCCACGCTGGAGAGTGGGAACGAGTTAAAACTTCAGGCATAATATAAATTAATAAGACAAATGACCGAACAATCTACCACAAAACAAGAGCTTTTCACCAATCTACCTGCCGTAGATCAAATACTGCAACAACCGGCAATACAAAACCTTTGTACGTTGCATCCTGATAAATATGTCAGTAACTGCATACGAAAAGCCATTGATGAGGTCAGGCAGGAAATAATTGCTGGAAGTATAACCAAAACCGAATATATTCCCACCATCGATGATATAATCTGTCGAATTGAGGACTTCGTACAGCAAGGTTTGGGTCACAAGCTGATACGAGCTGTCAACGGTGCAGGTGTGATCCTTCATACCGGATTAGGACGTGCGCCGTTAGCTCCCTCGGCTCAAGCATCATTGGCAAACGCCGTCTCACGTTATTGCATCCTCGCTACCGAACGAGAAACCGGCAAACGCGGTGATCGCAACCGTCATACATCGGAAATGCTGCGCGAACTAACCGGCGCTGAGGATTCTCTGATTGTCAACAACAATTCCGCTGCTGTGATGTTAACGCTTAACACGTTCGGAAATGGGTGTGAGGCAATCATTTCACGAGGTGAATTAGTGGAAATCGGAGGAGCTTTCCGAATACCGGACGTTATGGCGCGTTCTGGAAACATTATGATAGAGGTTGGTACTACTAATAAAACGCACCTTCGCGATTATAAGGGAGCAATTACTGAAAACACGACCATTCTGTTGAAAGTTCATACATCCAATTACCGTATTGAAGGCTTCCATCAAGAAGTGTCTATTAGCGAACTCAGTGCATTGGCAAAGGAGAATAACCTGATCCTTCTGCACGATATCGGCAGTGGCGCAATGGTTGATCTCAGACGGTGGGGACTGGAATACGAACCGACCGTTCCGGAAGCAATTGCTGATGGCGCTGACGTGGTTACCTTCTCAGGCGACAAGCTTCTTGGGGGTCCGCAATGTGGTGTAATTGTTGGACGGAAGGAATACATTGACAGGATGAAACGCAATCCGTTGATGCGAGCATTCCGCTGTGACAAGTTAACCATATCAGCGCTCGATGGAACGTTAAAACTGTTTCTTGATCCTGATAAATTGCCTGAAACACACCCGATTTACTCTATGATGACGGTGCCATTAGACATCGTCAATCGTCGTGCACATCGGATAGCGAGACGAATACGAGACGTTGCCGGTGAATTCTTAACGATAAAGGTTGAGGATAGCGTTACCGAAATGGGTTCAGGAGCGCTGCCTGCCCGACCTATTCCAAGCCGTGTAGTAAGTATCATTGCGAAGAATTTGACTGCTGAACGGTTGTCTCTCAGTTTACGTTTTTCAAATCCACCACTTTTCACGCGCATCGAGCAGGAAAGGGTTATTATTGATGCCCGAACTATAGCCGACGAAGAGGTTAAACTATTCACCAAAATATTCAGCCGTTGCATTGAACTTAAAGACACAAACAAGTGGTCAAACCAACCCCTTTCAACCGGATTAGACAAAACAAAAAGAGGCGATGATCTACCGGCAATAGGTTAACGTTCTAATTATACATACTTTAATACTCTAATGTAGAAATGATTGTTATATTGCTGTATTGCTATATTGTTGAACAACAATATAGCAATACAGCAATATAACAATGCACGTATTTTTTCTTTCACACTTAAACCATTGACATAATTGATGGATTTTTATATATTGTTATCATTACTATTTTGACTCCATATTAGCGATCAAACGCTTCGGGGATGGATGGGCGCTGGTGTGTCCCGCGGACTTCAAATCCGTCTGGCGGGTACTGATACTATCCGCGGTGAGTTCGATTCTCACCCGTTCCCGCTAAAGATAATGCCGGGGGTTCCCCCGGCATTATTGTTTTTTGACTTGTGATGTCGAAGATTCCCTCAACGACATTAAAAGACATCGTAGTATACGATTAGAATTGACATTCAAAATTGTGATGAGTATATTATGAAAGTATTAGTAGCGTGAGTGTCCCCGCTTGCGAATGTTCAGAAAATAAGGGGACAGTATACTTATTTTTCTATGGACTGTCGTTATTTCAAAAGTATTTGTAAAATAGGTATACTGTCCCCTTATTTTCCAGAATAAACATCCATTTCTTATGTCAATATCTCGTTTCATAATTCCAATCATCATACTGCTATCAAATGCAACATCTTCTTTCTCTCAATTAGACACCCCATTCTCCCCTGACGAGTATACCCGTGCCCTTTGGCACATAGACCAAAGCCAGCCGGACAGTCTATGGGCGGTTACGTTTGGAACTGAAAATCGTGAATTCTGCAGGGATGCAGTTAGAACCTCCGATGGTAATTATGCCATCGTTGGATATACTATTTCAGTTGAAGATGGGAATAAGGATATACTGCTGGCTAAAATGAATGATGACGGTGAGACGCTATTGTCAAGGACTTATGGGACAGATGAGGTTGACTTCTGCTACAGTATGCTTGAACTCGAAAACGGTAACCTGGCATTAGGATGCACGGCAGGTGAAAGACGACACGAGAACTTTGTTCTGTTAATAGTTGACGCCGATGGTGACAGCCTCTGGTCGCAGACTTATGGAGGTGAAAATGGTGAAACCTGCAATGTTATTTTCCAGGATGACGACGGCGGCTTCCTGTTAGGTGGACATACTTATACCTTCAGCAACGGTTTATTCGATTTATGGGTAGTCAAGACTAATAGCGAAGGAGATATGATCTGGGCTGTTCCCTTTGGAGGAGAACAGACTGAAAGCTGCTATACTATTGCCAAAACCGAAGACAACGGCTATCTGCTCGGCGGTTATACTTCTTCCGATGTAGAGAGTTCCGAAGGCTGGATTATCAAAGTCAACCAGCGCGGCAACTTCGTCTGGGAACGAAAATACGGAAGCATTCACAGCGACCGCATCAAAGTTATCATTCCTTCAGATGACGGTTATGTATGTGCAGGTTACAGCTATGCTAATTTCTGGCTCTTTGAGATTGACGAAGACGGTGAAATTCTTTGGGAGGAAGTCTACCCTGGACTAACCTACTACAGCGTATTCGACGCCATTCAAACCGTTGATAATGGCTATGTGCTGGCGGGAGCTTATCGTATGGTCGAAGAAGGATACGATTTTGGTATGATGAAGACAGACCGATACGGGCAACGAGCCTGGACACGGAACTTCGGTGGCGGAGAGGATGACAAAATATATAGTATCATCCAGACAGATGACTATGGATATATGCTCTTCGGAAATACAGAATCGTTCGGCGAGGGCGAGGAGGACTGTCTGATAATACGCATCGATGCCGATCTTATCTACACCAGCGACGTCTCTGGAAATGCCAATCACTGCCTGCCGGTCGGAACTTGCGACACCTGCTCAGGAAGATGGGGTAATGCGCTCGAACTTACGAACAACACGCACGGAGCATTTCTAATTGAAGATGATGAAAGTTTGCAACCTGAACAATTTACCGTTGAGGGCTGGTTCCTGATGTCCGATACCGTTCAACACACCGGAGCGCTGCTGACCAAAGTATTGGAAATCGAATACACCAGTTATATGCTGTATGTGAGCAGCGAGTACAACACCGCAGGATTCTTACTGAATACCGATGTCAGAGAGTATTCAATAGAGTGCGACGTTGATCCCGCCGACGACGAGTGGCATCATATCGCTGGAACCTACAACGGTGAAATGATGCAACTCTTCTATGATGGAATCAGTTATGGTGAAATAGTGGCAGCAGGAGATGTATTGTATGATGATTGCCCACTTATTATCGGATCCGATGATTATACACGGCGGAGTGATTTTCAATTTTATGGGAAGATTGATGAAGTGCGTTTGTCCGATGTAATTCGCGATCATCTTGATGCGCCAATTGCCGACAATAATAGGATTTTACCGGCTTCTATATCGCTAATAGAAACGATGCCTAACCCGTTTAATGGGCAGGTTTTGCTTAAAATTGAATTGAAGCAAGCACAGGATGTTCGAATAGACGTCTATAACCTGTCCGGTCGTCATATTGTGCTATTAGGAGAAGGATCATTCGGATCGGGAGAGCATATATTGGCATGGGATGTTGCGGATTTGGCAAATGGGATTTATCTTGCTAAGATTAGAGGGTATTACGGAGTGTGTTCGGTGAGGATGGTGTTGGTTAAGTGACATTAGAAATCCTTCCTATTTGTCATTCCCGCGAAGGCGGGAATCCAGTTTGAAGAGCTTTAAATACTTGAAAACTCTGGATTCCCGCCTTCGCGGGAATGACAAATAGGAAGGATATTCTGTAATAATTTACTTTCCCAATAGAATTATTTATAGAATTCAAACAATAAAAACCAATTACAAATAAAGGTAAATCAAATATGTTCGTATTAACTCTGATATTAACCATTTTAATATCAACGGCATCAGCATCTGAAGCCAATCTTGATTCATTAATAACCGTTCAGCGAGAACGTGCAGGCGACCGCGCTGAAGAACTCTTTTACGTTCTTGATTATGGACTCAATTCCGAAGAGGAGCGAGATATCCGTTTTCTATTAGCTTATTTATCACTGGGCGATATTGCTATGATGAATGGCGATGAATTGCTGATGAACGTGAGGTATGCTCGGATAACCAGGGAACGCTTCACCTGGGGTTCTGAAGTTCCGGACGACATTTTTCGTCATTTCATTCTGCCCCATCGTGTTTCGCAGGAGCCATTTGTGAATGGCTGGAGGCAGAAATTCTTCGAGGAAATAGCTCCGATGGTTGAAGCGATGACGATGAGTGAGGCAGCGCTCGAAGTCAACCATTGGTGTCACGAGGTCGCAACTTTCAAACGGTCGTCAGGTCGGGATCAAGATGCTCTGACCACTATTAGAGCAGGATTCGGACGGTGCGAAGAGGAAATGATCCTTATGATCTGCGCCTTGCGCTCAGTCGGGATACCGGCGCGTCAATGCTATACCCCCTATTGGCCCCACGCCGATAACAATCACGCCTGGGTTGAATTATGGGCGGATGGCAAGTGGTATTATGCTGGTGGCTGCGAACCTAAACCTGACCTGAGTAACGCTTGGTTCACCAGCGCCGCCGGACGCGCTATGTTAGTGGTATCCACCGCTTTCGGTGACTATCAGGGCAATGAACCTGTACTGAAACGGTATGATCGTTCTACGTTGATCAATTCAACCGCTGTCTACGGTCCGGCTCACGAAGTAAAGGTGAAGTTGGTCAATCGCAAGGGAAACCCCATTCCGGAGAACCGGGTTATATTCAACCTGTTCAACTATGGTGCACTGATGCCGGCCTCTTCCCTGATGACGGATGAGAACGGCGAATGCGTTATGACGTGCGGATACGGTTCATGGATAATTTCAGGGACAAAGAAAAAGCATTGTTCCATTATGCACATCACCAGCGATCAAGAAGACGTAACGCTCAAACTCGATAAGAAAGATAAGATCAGGCAGTTTACATCAATTGATTACGCACCTCCCCCCAAGCCACCTGATAAAGAAAGACCTGTGATGGACAGCCTGTTCAAATGTCGTCTGTCGTATGAAGATTCACTTCGTGAGAGTACATTCTGGTCAGTCTGGGCACGAGAGGTGACAATCCGATTGGACAGTAGTTTCAAAACAAAACCGGATTCATTCCTTGCAAAAGAAATGGCGGATCAGTTCAAAATCGACTCCGCAAAGACTCTCGAAGTATTATCCAAAGCACGCGGCAACTGGGGTCATCTCGTTAGGTTCATTACAGGGGCTTATCCGGGAACAAAGAAGGAACCATTATATTTGCCAGATGATATTCGAATGCGGTTTTTACTGCTCGAAACCTTGACCGATAAAGATTACAAGGATTTCAGCATCTCCGCTCTTGAAGACCATTACAATAATACTACTCTCGATTGGAGTCTGGCGGAATTGGCAAAAGAGAAAAAACCTTTAATTTGGATTACGGCAGCATCGCGCAAGCAAGACTTGCGCACTCCGACCAGTGTTGATTCTGTGGAGATGGAGCGAATTAAGGACTATATACTTGCGCCGCGTATTAGCTGGGAACCTTCAACCGGATGGCGTGGTGAATTAATTAACTTCCTGCGGTCTAACCCGAAGCTTGTTTCATCAAAGAAAGATAAAAAACTGATCAAGTGGCTGCGAAAAAACATCACTATTGAGGACAAGGCAGACAGGTTGGGACCAGCGCTTGCACCCGATGCAACGCTGCTTTTACGTCGGGGTCGCAGTGGGGATTTAGAAAGGTTGTATATTGGGCTTTGCCGGGTTCGAGGCATACCTTCACGTAATGATCCATTATCAAGGAGACTCGAGGTCTGGCGCGATAACGAATGGCAAGCGGTTAAAATAATCAAACCCAAAAAGGGAAAGAAGAAACCGGCAAAGAAAGGAAGCTTGACAATAGCATACACAGAGCCGGACAGCGTTCTAGAAAAAACGTTATATATGCGTGATTGGTCTGTACAACAGTGGTATGGTGATTTTGGATCGGCAGTAGATTTCGGCTACAAGAAAGCATTCAACAAGATAGAATGGCCCCAGGAACTGCCTGCCGGATTATATTTCCTGTCAACCGGTCAGCGCAGGAAAGACGGATCCGCCCCCATTTCCTTAACCTGGTTTGAAATCAAACCGGGTAAAGAAGTCAACCTGCAAATGTCATTCAGGGAAAGTAAAGAACCGGAAATTGAAAAAAAGGTAGATGAGCAAATTGATCAGGGAAAGGACAGCCGGCAGAATCATAATTAAACGATCACCGTTCTGAGTGCGCGCTTCAGCGCGTGTTAGATATATCCCTTATTCTAAAGATACAGCGCGCTAAAGCGCACACTCAGAACTCTCATTTATTTCGCTAACATAAACGGTTTATCCGTATAATCTGCTCAATCCGTTGTGAATAATTTCGTATATTAACGAGATAATTAATAGAATTTAAACACCATCCCCGGTTTCGAGGAAACCGGGCTACGTAATGAAAAAAATGTCCCGTAATATTATTCTAACTACATTTCTTTTCATAATTGCCATTGGCTTCATCAGTTGTATGGAAGATTCGGCGCCGCTGCCAGCGCCACCAGATCAAATAGCACCACTCGCTCCGACAAGTCTGGCAGGTGAAACCATTTCACCAACTGAAATCAGACTCCCCATGGTCTATTAAACATCGAAAAGATGCTTATCGTTAAATTCACCGTAGATAATGCAGATAGAATCTGTGCAAGGGTAATCCGCTTAATCCGCTTAATCTGCTGTGAATAAATGCTAGCAAGCGGGAACGCTTATGCTATTACTAAAATAAAAAATTCGTTTCCATTAGAGGTAAACTATGATTCAACAATCAACATACACTGCAATTAAACAGCTTAGTATCGCCGAACGAATCCTTCTGGCAGAGAAAATATGGGATAGTATTGCTGCTGAACAAGAACTTATGGAAGTGACTAAAGCTCAAAAGGACGAGTTGGATCATCGTATTGATTTCTATCATGCTTCTCCTGATGAAGGCGCTTCATGGGATGAAATCAAAGGAAGAGTTAAGAAAAAGTAGTGAAACTTGCAATCTTTATCCGTCCCGAGGCAGAAGCTGAAATAGAGGAAGCTTATCGTTGGTATGAAAAACAGCGCGAAGGTCTTGGGAATGATTTTCTGCTTTGTGTGGAAGAAACGCTTATAAAAATTCAATGTACTCCGGAAATACACCCTATTGTTTACAGAAAGATAAACCGAGCATTAATTCGTCGTTTCCCGTATGGAGTTTTCTGTCTGATAAAAGGAGAGAAGATTGTGGTATTAGCAATGTTTCATGGTCGTCGTGATCCCAGAAAATGGAAGTCGCGTGGTAAAAATGATATTTTGAGAAAATGAAACTTGTGAATACTGTAGTGGACAAATCGTCGAGAAACACGTTACGCTGCATCGGAAAGTCAAGGGAAATTACGTGTTGATCGAGGATGTACCAGCAGGAGTATGTACGCAGTTCGGTACACGCTATTATGCAGCAAATGTGCTCAAGATGATTGAAGAGAGCATTCGTGGACACCGAAAAGTTAAGCGGGAAGCTCTTGTACCTGTGTATTCACTATAAACATTCGCAAGCACGGAGGCTGTCTTTGAGTTCAGAGTTCGCAATTTAGTGTGTTTTCGAGTTTAACGTTCGCTTCGTTAGTTCGGGAAAGGAAAACAACCTGAAGGTTGAACTCTGAACTCGGGAATCTGAACTATCCGCCTAATCCGTTTAATCTGCTGTGAATATGTAGCGGATGCGTACACTACTACGATAAAATGAAAGGAATAACAACCCAAATGTCAGTTACATATCTAAAGAAATACACTGTCTTTCAAGTCATACTGATCGGTTTGCTGATAACCGCATTTATCTGTCTTTCTTCAATAGTGGCTCAGGCTGATAAAGGAGAAACCGATGAAGTTGTTTTAAAACCCGGCGATCCGATGCCTCAGATTACATCATTCGACGTTGAACGGGTAATCTTTGAGAGCAAGAAGATCGTTGCAGCGGATAAGTTCCTGATCGTAAGTTTCTTTACAACCTACTGTGAACCCTGTATAGCTGAGTTTCCTGAATTCAAAAAGATGAAAACGGAGATGGGCGACAAGTTGGAAGTACTGCTTATAAGCGTAGGTCAGGACAGCCGCGATGAATTGAAACGGTTCCGCGAACAACACAATATCCCCGACTTCCGCATTGTGCGTGATAAATACAGCAGTGTCCGAAAGCCATTCGGTGTGTCGGATAAAGTACCGGTTACGTTTCTCTTCGACCCAAAAGGAAAGGTTCTGTACGCTCAGTACGGCGCTTTCACAGACGGGAAAGTATATGATGTGTTAATGCCGTTAATTAAGGAATTGAAAAATGATAATATCGAAGAATGAAACTACATCAACTTTCAATCTATATTCTTGTCAAGCAGTGCGGTTCTACTTGATACTAATCTTCTTTATCTTCATTTTCCTTAATATTACTCCAATTCAAGCAAAGATGAAGATCGGAGAGACACGCCTGATTGAGAAGTCCGGTGATTCTGCAATCAAGTCGGCTGGCGGTTCTGAAACATTCGTCGGCGTATCAAAAAACGTTGCTGATGAACAAACCGCGCGCAACGAAGCCGTTCTGGATGCTCGTCGGAAAATCCTGCAATCGCTGGAGATTAGGATCGATGCCACACAAGATTTTGACCGGCTTATTATCGAAGATCAGACCGGAATAACTGAAAGGCGTGAACAGTTCAATTCACGAACCATAGCGGTTGCTAAAGGAGTTCTTTCGGTCAAACCGGAAGGTTATTATGTCGAAAAACTGGAGAGGAAGCTCAAAAAAGGAGTAGAATACGAATATAAAGCTTGGTGTCTGATTCGTTACTCCCAGGCTGAACACCGTCGGTTAGTAACCAGTATGGTCACAACTATGCTCGAAGCAGCGGAACCACTTATTAAACGGGCAGAAACAGAACGCCAATCCGGTCAGATTCGGGACGCCTTGAGGACAATAGGGCAATTGCGGGAGTTGACCGCTGATATGGCGGATTATCCGGCTGTACCGGTCAAACTTAAGCCACAGATCAATCAGCTTACCAATAGAGTTGCCAAGCTTATCCAGAGTATAAAGCTGTTAGTTGCTATATATGAGCGCGTGGAAGGCGAGCAGGTCTTTTCCCGCCAGTTCCAATCCCGTCTGGCGGAGGCTCTAACCGAGATGAATGTTATTACTATCCAGTCTTCAATGAACTGGAGTGATGTTAATCCTAATGCGTTACTATCTGACCGCAATCTGCAACAGATGGTAGCTCAACAACAGGAAACTGATATGTTGCTGGTGGGTATTGCTGAGGTTAAACGCATAAATGACAGCAAGGCAAAGTACGGCATCTATTCCGCTTCAATGCGGGCTCAACTCAAGTTGGTTGATCCCTCAACAGGTTCAATTTTGTGGGAAACAACCATACCGGGCGATCTGATAAAAGATACAAAAGAATTTGCCAATAACGGGGATGATGCTGCTATGAATGCGTTGTCACTAACTAAACTGCGGAAGAAATCCGGAAGTGAAAATCCATTTGTGTTGCTGGCTGAGGATATTTTGAAGGCGATTGAATAAAAACCCATTACCCAGTAGGTCAGACACTCCTGTCTGACTCGTTGTTTGTCGGACAAGAGTGTCCAACCTACTAAACTACCATCCTGTGTCCAACCTACTGCATTATATCCTGTGTCCAACCTACTAAATTACTATATAAAAAAAGCAGAAATGGTTTACCCATTTCTGCTTTTTTTGTATTAATTGTTCTATCTGGTGTTTAAACCCGACAAAACAAGATATTATGGTGTTAGATAACTACAACCAACACCACAATTAAATTTACCTTCTTAGGCGTTTTTACCGACCCACTTTGTAGATACGGACTTCGGTCTGGTGATAGCAATACCAAGCGCCCGGTTGACAACGAGCTGTGACAGCATACCCATTGCACGGGAAACGCTGAACAACACGGTGTAATACGGGAACTCAGTAAGACCGTAGTGATACAACAAAGCGCCTGATCCGGCGTCAACGTTGGGCCAGAAGTTGGCAATCGGATTCTTGCCTGCAGCAACACGCTCTGCAGAGAATTTCTCAAGTACCTTCGGTACTACGGTAAATACTCTATCTACAGTCTGGAATACTTTGTCGTCAGGCAGGTATTGATGACCGAACTGGTTAAAGCCGGTGTAACGAGGATCGGTGACGCGCAGTACTGCGTGACCATAACCCGGAATTACCTTACCGGCACGAAGTGTATCAAAAGCGAACACTTCCATCTGCTCAGCCGTTGGAACGCCACCAAATTTTTCCATCAGTTCCAGAATCCAGTCCAGACATTCCTGATTGGCAAGTCCGTGAAGAGGACCGGCAAGACCGTTCAAACCGGCAGAAACTGCATAGAAAGCATCAGATAACGCTGAACCGACTGTATGACAGGTATTAGCGGAAACGTTGCCGCCCTCGTGGTCGCAATGGAAGTTCAAATACAGACGCATCAGCTTGGCAAAGTCACCGGTTGGATCTGGTAAACCAAGCATACGGGCGTAGTTTGCACCCCAGTCAAGATTCGTCATATAAGGAATAGGATCGCCCTTATCGTAGCGAATCCGATAGATTCCTGCGGCTATACCAGGTAAGACGCCAAGTATACGCAACGCGTCTTCTAACATCGGAATCCAGTATTTATCCTTTGTCATTCCCTTGTCATACCAAGCTTTGAATGCTGACTCATTCTGCATAACCAGAATGGCTGTATTCAGCATGCACATCGGGTGTGAATCGGCTGGCATAGAGGTCAGTACATCCCAGACGTAATTGGGTACGTGTGAACGTGCTGCCAGATCAAGCTGTAATGCCGCTGTTTCTTCTTTGTCAGGTTTAACACCTGTTAAGAGGAGATAAAATATCTCTTCAGGCCAAAGATCCTTGATGTCGAGTAAAGGGATTCCGCGGATGATAAGACCCTTGTCCGGTTCGACAACCGAAGTGTCGCAGATCATACCTTTAACGCCGCGCATACCACCATAAGCCTGCTTGACGGTAACTTGCGAAATTACATTACCACCAACTTCTTTAAGGGTTGCTCCAACTTCCTTTCGCATTTCAGGAACGAGTTCAGCAAACCTCTCTTGTAATGTTGCCATTAAAATAACTCCTAATGTTTGTGTTTATTAAATAGAAAAATCTCTTACACGCTGTCAGGATATTGTTTCTGACAGTATTTCTTAAGATATTGCTGTCAACCAAAGTGAGTTGACAGCCGATAGAAAACATTGTGAAATATATTACACAAAAGTAAGCTAAAAGTCAAGGGAATTCCGGAAAATCGAAAGAATGTAATTGCGAAATAGACAAGTATTATAATAATCATTAACGATGGTTAGAAAAACGGCATTAATAAGAGTGGTAAACACCAGAGAAGAGCTTGAACAAGCGACGGCAATCGCATTGCAGCAGCTCCTGAAGCAACAATAACTGCCATTGCTGGAAATGCCGGCATAAACAACCGAAATTCAACCTGATACAGTCCTATGTTGTGCCACAGAAAACCAATCACAACCAGAGCCACAGTTGCAAGAAGTGTATAGTCCTTCGGTTTCTTCCTAATCATCCTGTATGTTCCTAACAGTAGAATACATCCCCAGAAAAGAACCCAAGTCGATGAAATCCCTTTCTCTAATAAAGAGCCCCAAATATCCATAAATGGCACTGCTGACAAACGTAAACAAGTTGCGATTGCAGATACCGGGTGAAAAACAGCGCCGCCTGAAACACCAACAGCATGCTCTGGCCAATACTCATCTGCTAAAGGAGTCCGTTGACCAGGAACAAATTGATCATAAACAACTAAATTTCTGATTAGTAATGGACTTATCAGGACAATTATCACTAATAAAATCCTTACACGGACAAGCCACTTATCTCGATTAGGCAAGTCTGGTGAAGCTGCGAACCAAGCTAATGGGATTAATGTCAACCCTGACATCTTCGCCCAGACCGCACCGGCAATAAAAACCGCAGTAATTATTTGCTTCGATACCTCCCCCCTACTCAATCTGCAAAGAACTACATAGAAAACAGCAATCGCTGATAAGCAGTAAACCAGCGAATCATTAGTCACTATGCTGGTAAAGAAAACCGCATTAGGAGCCAGTAGCCCTGCTGCAAGCGCTCCTGTCGCAATTCTTTCATCCTTGAACCATAGCAGCGCCGTCTTATATATAAAAAAACCCGCAATCAATCCGAAGATTATTGATACAAAACGAGGCCCATATAATCCCCATCCTTCTTGTAAGGTTTCAGCGATCGTGTAAAATGGTACAGTTAGAAAGTAGTAAGCAGGCGGATGAATGTAAGCATCGGTTAGATAGTTAAGACTATCTGATGAGTACTCCCAAACAGGCAAACCACCACCAGAACCAATAAACTTAACATACTGCAAATGTAAAGGTTCATCATTATAACCGGGAAGGATATGCGATGCTGGATATAATGGCAAGAATATCAAGAAACATAATCGTATTACTAAAGCAAAAAGGAAAATTGCTATTACGTTTCTTTTAAAACCTGTCCTTTTTATCCAATTATTAATTAGAGGGATGGATACTCTGCCGGTCATATAATCTATTATACCTGCGCTTTAAGAAATATCAAATAATATAGCCTCTTTGCAAAACCCCTTGAAAACCACTGAATGTTACAAATCTGCAGTTAACAAGAGAACTTCACCCAAATAATTACAATCTGCCTTGGATGTATCGGTTTTATTAATGTAATGTCTATCGAAATCACCTTTGCTTGCTGTATCTGATCTCTGTACTCGATAACCTTCATCAACAACGGAATATCTCTCACAATGTGCATTAGCAATACCAACACGATCCAACAAGTCTTTCTCAGTTGGGAAAAAATGAAGGTGATAATCTTCTGTATATGGTAAGTATTCTTGACATGGAACCAGGATCACCAGCCTGTGTTTTGCAATACGCTTCAGTTCTGAAATTGATTTGTCGATGTCCTTGACATGCTCAATCGTATGCGCTGAAACCACTATATCAATAGAAGAGCTGCGAAAGGGTAAGTCCTCAAGCAGAGCCTGTACCAGTATTACGTTATCACCAATACGTTTCCTTGCTTTACTTAAAGCAACTGTTGAGATGTCTACACCGATCAGATGACTGCATTTATCTGAAAGATTTTTCAATAAGTAACCATCACCACAACCTGCATCGAGCACAGTTGAGCCTGGAGTTGTTTTATCCGAAATTCTCTTCAGATCATAAGGTGATAAATCCTGCTTCCGGCAATGCTGCCAAGATTCATCGTACACATTTATCCAGGTTTCGGTATCGGCTGTTATTGCTTTCTGTTTCCAGTCCAGCTTAAACCATGGTCCGAGTGATTGTCTGATCTTTCGTCGGGATATTATTCTATTCGGTTATGCCTTTAGCTCAGCCGGAGTAGCGAAGCTTGCTGCGCGCTCGCAGGCAGATACGCATGCGCCACCGTACGAGAACGCAGAAAGCTTTTCTACTCCGGTATTATTAAG
>JAVCDD010000167.1 GCA_030765125.1 Candidatus Hatepunaea meridiana | reverse complement strand
ATGCCGTTATGATGAAAGACGAGTATCCCCTCAAATGTATTGTCAGGAAGTAAGCCGGTGGCATCCAGAGTCAGGACGAAATCCTCTCTTCCTTCAGCCTCAATCTCACCTGCTTCCGGTTCGATCCTAAACCACTCGCGGTTCGTGGCAAGCTGCCAGATTGCTAGTCGATCAGGATTCTGTACTATTCCGATGAATACCCAACTATAAATGTCAAACTGATTGGTAATACAGATACCGCCAGGGCGACCATTGCCCATATCTATTTCAGTAACAACAGCCAGATCACTGTTTTCTATATTTATCTTATTAACCTTAAGATCGGTCTCATCACCGCGACTAAAGACGTACAGATTGTAACCATCCGGATCGTCTGACCAATAGGCAAGTCCATACATACGTGAGTTACCCTGACGTTCTATAGTTCGTATTATTTCGCCATCACGGTCACTAAGGAAGATGTCTGAAGTGATGTTTGAGGATATAAAAAGGTTATTATCCGTATCGTATGTCAGGGCGCGGTAAGAGGGCACGTCACCTTCAATTTCGCTTATTAGTTCGCCTTCAGTGTTGAAGCCATAGAGAATATCATCATCTGCACCCCAAATCAATTCACCATCCCAACATAGGTTGCGCATTCCGTAATCGGATTCGTGGAATTGGTCGAATTCGCTCTCAAACTCGCCATCAGAATTAAAGACATATATTTTATTATCATCATCACGATTATTCCCACCGGAAACAAAGAAGCGATCATCGGCATAGACGACGCCGTTTATCTGGTTATCATCCACTACCTCTTCTAAATTTACTTCAAGCCTAAGCTCCCATGGATCCAAATCGGCATCACCGACCAGTCTGCGCTCCACAACATAGGACAGAGGACCGGTACCACCGTTGTATACATCGAATCTGATACTGCTGCTCTCACCAGGCCCGAGGGTTGCTATGAAATCACCTTCGCTGGGCGTGCATTCAGAATGGAGTAGTGCGACGTCCAGCTCAACATCATCATCATCGATTCCGATATTCTCAGTTGAAGGAAGAAAATCGGTCGCTGTAAAGGTGAACTCGTATTCAGCAGGGGGAAGGTCGTAAAAGCGGTATTCACCATCGTCATTGGTATAGCGGGTTATGAGATAACGATCCATTGAGATGGTAACTCCCTCGACCGGTTGCTCGGTAGCCGCGCTGGTCACCACACCTGAAATGTCACAGGTTTGATCCCCGACAGTTATCACTGCCGATAATTCGATGAGTGGCTGCGCCTGATCGTCGAGCTCAATTTGAATTAGGATGTTAAATAGTCCTTCCTTGCATTCGACCGTCTCAATCAGGATACCGATCTGTTCTGTGTCGTCGCCTGCGATCCTCCCCTCTTCGGGTTCGAAGGTGAGCATGTGGAACTCCTCGACGCCGTCGTCAATCACATACCAGGTGTCACCGTTAAATGAATACCACATGTTCTCACCGTCATGTGCAAGTTCATAGACATTTTCGCCAGTATCTACCTGTTGGACAATTTCGGGATCCTCTTCATCGATATTTAACTGGTAGATTGTTTCATCCTGGTAGTTCGCGATCCATAAATACCCGTCGTTATGCTCAGGTACCCAGGTGAGTCCACACCAGTTTGAGAAATTGATGTCGAGGTTATTGCAATCCAATGTTCGCAGAACTTCACCCTCGAGATTGACCTGCTGGAAAACTCCATCCTCCCTATATTGGCTAGTCCACAGGTTTTCACCGTCCCAGGCTAAGCCTGCTACTCGAGCTTCCACTTCAACTGTACCGATGATATCGCCTTCATTGTCTATGCGATCTAGATTGTTATTCGAATAACGTGCAACCCAAAATGCTTCACCATCCCAGCACATTCCGACAGGATGGGATTCACACTGCACCTCATGGACTACATCACCGTCCATGTTTATGGCAATCATATTATCGTTGTCATAATTCACACCCCAAATAAGATCACCATCCCAAGCCAGACAGGTCCAGGTGCCATTACCAACCCGGTATTCATCTATCCGGTCACCCAGATCGTCGCGGCGGGGACCTGGCAGGCGGTTTTCGTCGTCCTCTACCAGTTCATAATTGATTTCGAATGCGACGTCTTCCTCGCCGGTATTGAACAGAGACATTCCAATCTCCGCCTCTTCATCTTCGTCGATAGCAAGTGCAAAACCGAAAGGCTCAATGGTAATTTCAGCATTAGCAGGAAGATAACAAAGTAACCTAATTATCAGAACTATGCTTAAGAGAAGCTTATGATAATTTTTCATTGTATATCCTTTTTTCTAACCGCAGATTACACAGATTAAACAGATCTTCCTATAGTAGAATCCCTATCTGTTTAATCGGTTTAATCGGTTGTGAATAAAGAAGAATGCGACAAGAGTGTCGCATCTACTGAATTTTTATTTCATTAAAGTGATCTTCTTCTGGTAAATATGTCCGGATGCCTCAAGCTGAATAAGATAGATACCGCTTGAAAGATTCGAACCATCAAATATGCTTGTGTGAATTCCTGCCGGATGATGATCGTTGGATAACTCCGAAACTAATCGACCGGTTAAATCATAAACATTCAATCTTATATTCCCAGCTTCAGGAAGATTGTAACCGACCTGCATCTGTGAATTAAATGGATTAGGATAAGCATAAGTTATTCCAAAAGTAAACGGTGTTTCAACAGGCGTTGCTAATCGGATGACCGATAATCCATCCTGACTAAATATATCCTTGCCGGATAACATTGTGTAATCAATTGAATGCAAGATACCGTTATTAAGGAACTTGATTTCGAGAGGATCTGTTTTAACTGCGCCATCCTTCTCATCTGTCATCGGATCATCACCCCAGACAGCTATACCGCAATATCCATCCTGAAGCACACCGGAACCTACTAACTTATCCGATGCATATACCGCCACTTCACCTGTCAACGATGGATCAGCAAGCGCTAATAAGCTCATATTCGTGCCGGTTAAGGGATGTACAGCCAAAAGCCCCTGCTCAACATATACAGAAGCCTGACAATGCACTTCATTTCCAGGTATTGCATCCTCGCGCTCAAACACATAAACCAGTTCCACATCGGCATCCACGTTCATATAATAGCCTTGACCCTGAAGCATGTCCCCAATATTACTATAATCCCATGCGGGGATATAGAAATTGCCGAAGCCATCCTTACAAATTATCAGGTGATCTTCAATCCCCGATAATGCAAGCGTCGCTTCAATTGGGAACGTAGGATAGTACGATACAAGCTGCCAGCCCTCCTCAAGGAAGATTGGCTCGTCACGTACCACAGTCCAACCCTCAAGCGTCAATTGTGCAGCAGCACGCATCTTTATCTGATAACCCTGTTCTACGGACCAACCAGGAATGTTGTTGAAATTGTAGTCAGGACGATAAAAATGACCAGCGCCGTCTTTCATCATTTCTAATAGATCATCCTCAACGAGGTCAGCCATCAGTACTTCAACGTCCTCTTCGTCTGGTTGAAGATTGACCGAAACAGTGTTCCATCCCAACAATAGATCAAGTTCACGAGTGGTGTGAACCTCACCCTCAATGACGTCCAACCGCACCGATATCTCCGTTCGTCTACCCACGCCATCATGATGATAGATAAGTATCCCCTCGAAAGTGTTATCCGGCGGTAAATCGGTTGCATCAAGCGTCAGGAAGAAATCCTCACTCTCACCTGCTTCCGGTTCGATTTGGAACCAATCACGACGCGCTGCAAGCTGCCAGACAGCGATGCGATCAGGGTTTTGTACCATTCCGATGAACACCCAACTATAAACATCAAGCTGGTTGGTAACGCATATTCCTCCAGGACGACCACCCCCCATATCTATCTCGTTTACAGCAATCAGATCACCGTTTTCAAGGTTAACCTTATTGATCATAATATCTGTTTCTTCACCACGATTAAAGACATACAGGTTGTAACCATCAGGATCGTCGGACCAATAGGCAAGCCCGTACATACGGAGACCATCGGGACGGTCAATAGTACGCACCAATTCACCATTACGGTCACTAATGTAAATGTCTGAAGTTATATCAGCCGATATGAACAGATCGTTATCCGTGTCATAAGTCAGTGAGCGATAAGAACCAGCATCACCTTCTATCTCACTAACCAGTTCACCTTCGGTGTCGAAACCGTAGATGACACCGGCATCAGATCCCCAGATAAGCTCACCATCATAGCACAGATCACGCATCCCGTAATCGGACTCGTGGAACTGGTTGAAGTCGCGGATAATTTCCCCCTCTTGACTCAAAACGTAAATCTTGTTAACATCATTGCGATTGTTCCCGCCTGAGACGTAGAACTGCCCATCAATGGCAGTAACACCATTCAACTGGTTATCCTCAACGATCTCTTCTGTATCTTGAATCTCACGCAGTTCCCACGGATCTACGTTAGCGTCTTCATTAGCGAGTCTTCGTTCGATCTGGTAGGTTAAGGGACCGGTACCACCGTTGAAGACACCGAACTCGAATGTATGGTTAAAATCGGGATTCAACGCCATAAAGAATTCATCCTCGCTGGGTGTACATTCGGAATGAAGGAGCGCTATGTTCAAATCTACGTCGTCATCTTCAAGGTTGACAGCTTCAATGGCAGACAGATAATCGGTTGCTGAGTAGGTCAGTTCATATTCACCGACAGGCAGGTCGGACAAGGTGTAATTACCTTCATCATCAGAGTATACACTGATAATGTAGCGATCCAGTTCAATAAATACGTTTTCAATGGGATCATCATCTGCAGCATCAGTTATAGCGCCGGCAATATCAGCCACAGACGATTCCAAAGATACAATCGCTGATATTTGAATAATAGTATCTTCAAAATCATCACGTTCTTCTTCAGGTTCAGCAAGCTCAATCTCAATCAGAATGTTGTAAACGCCAGCTTCATAACCTTCAGAAACGATAGTAATTTCAATTACTTCTGAATCGTCACCGGGAATAATGCCTGTTTGGGGATCTAAAGAAAGCATATACAATTCCTGGACGCCATCGTCGAGTACCCATAATTGGTTACTCCCATACATACCGATCCAGAGGTTATCACCATCATGAGAGATCCCTAAGTGAGGTTGCTCAGGCGTATCGAAATCCACGACCTCGTCACAGTTCCACTCGTCGTCAATGTAACATTGAAACATATGACCTTCACAGCATAACCAAAGCTGACCGTCAGGGTGTTCATTTACCCAATGAAACGAATAAACGATTACATCACCGACGACGTCACTACAGTCTATAACACCGACTTCATCCAGATCCTCAAGGTTATAGATATGTACACTACCGCTCTGTCTTCCAGAGATGATGAAAAGAAGTTCACCATCGGATGCGATAATGCCATCTTGAAGACTAATGGGTGATCGAATGGGATCCAGAGCATTGCCTTCTGTGTCGTAACAAAAGATATTATTAGGATCATTCGCATACGCACCTATATACAAAACACCATCGAGATAAAACATACTGTAGCGGCTCTGTCCAACATCGAAGTTTTCTACAATTTCTTCCTCTTCAGGATCGAAAGCATAAAAATGATGGACTTCATAATCAAAACCCCACATCCAGTTGTTGTCATCGTCCCAGGCAAGACCTGTATTGCTCCTGTACTGTTGTGCCTCATATTCCTCCAGGATGTCCCCTGGATCATCCCTTCGTGGACCTTCCCGGCGGTCGTTATCATCTTCGATCAATTGGGAGTTAATATTGAAACCTACGTCGTCTTCACCACTGTTGCTAAGTACCAGTTCAATGACAGTCTCGTCATCTTCTTCAATTGATACAGCGAAACCGAAAGGTTCAATGGTAATTTCAGCGTTGGTGAGGCTGTGGAAGAGAAATCCAATTATCAGGATGAACACGAGGTAAATGCTTTTAAAACAATTCATTGTTTTAATCTCCTTTATTTCTGATGTGAGTATACAATAAAGAAAAACAAAGTTGCTATGAAGTTTCTAAACTGTGGCTACTTATAATATATACAGAACTCTTTTATTATGCAATAAATATGAAGCAGTTTACTTGATTTTTAAGTGTATATTTTTTATAATTATATTATGTATTATGAACCAATTCTAAAAGCCTTACATAAATACCAAGTACAGTATCTTGTCGTTGGCGGTTTGGCAATGAACCTTCACGGAGTTCCGCGTTTGACAATAGACCTGGATATTATTGTTAATACAGATACTGAGAATTTAAATAAGCTAATAACAGCGTTGAAAATCACCGGTTTCTCACCGAGACTCCCGATTCAACCAAACGATTTACTTAATTCAGATTGCAGGCAGGAATGGGTTGAAAAGAGGAATCTGATTGCTTTCTGTTTTGAGTCTGATGAAAAGCCAGCAAGTGAAGTTGATATAGTACTTCAACATCCTCTTGTATTCAAGCAAGCATTTAAAAACCGTACAATAATCAAGCTGTCAGATTACGATATACCTGTAGTCTCAATAGAAGATCTGCAGGAAATGAAACGCATTGCAGCCAGAGCACAGGACGAATCTGATTTTGAAATGCTGGAAAGGATAAAAAATGAAAAAGAAGACGGATAAACCGGGTTTTTCATATTCTGTCGAGGATGATGTTCGTCATCGATATTCTAAACTTAGTCCGGAGGTAAAGCTGCAATGGTTGGCTGAAGCGGCGGAATTCATTGATAAAGCTTCAACACCTAAGACTCGACGGCTGCGAAAGAAATTCAGAGAAGGCAAAATCTGACAAAAATAGTGGTTCTGAGTGCGCGCTTCAGCGCGTAATGTATTTAGAGTACAAATTATAGATCCACGCGCTGAAGCGCGCACTCAGAACTCCTAAAAAAGGTAAAACCATATTGATAAAACTTTCCCGACCAATCCTAGGCTGGATATTCTATGACTTTGCAAATTCAGCATTTGCTACGACTGTATTAGCTGTTATCTTTAGTGTTTTTTATGCTGAATACGTTGCCGGTGGTCAAGAAGGTATAATAGTAGCATTTCCCTGGGGTAACTTAACCATTCCCGGCGCTTCGATGTGGAGCTTCATTGTAGCTGCCTCAACTGCTCTGGTTGCAATATCATCCCCGCTATTGGGCGCGATGGCTGATTACGCCAGATTGCGTAAAAGGATGTTGGTGATCTTTTGTTATCTTGGTGTAACGGCTACAATTGCGTTGTCTGTGGTTGGTGAAGGTGATGTATTGTTAGGCGCTATTATCTTTATGATTGCTAATTATGGTTTTGCAGCAGGAAATGTTTTTTATAATGCCTTTTTATTAGACGTCAGTAAACGTGAAACATTCGGCAAGGTATCGGGAATTGCTTGGGGGCTCGGATATCTCGGTGGAGGGCTATGCTTGGTTCTAAACCTTATTATGCTGCAAAAACCGCAATTGTTAGGATTCCCTGAAGGTTCTTTCGATGTCGGTGACTGTGTAATTGTAGCTGGTATCTGGTGGGGAATCTTCGCTTTGCCAACGATCTTATGGCTGAAAGACAAGCCAAGGTCTATTCAAAAGCTGGAATTGGTAGAATTGACCATTTCCGGATGGAAGCGTTTAGTAAATACATTCCGCGAAATCCGGCGTTATAAACAACTAATTCGTTTTCTCTTCGCATACCTTCTTATAAATGACGGCGTTGAAACGGTAATAATTATGGCTTCGATATTTGGCGCTGAGGCGGTTGGTATGTCAGTTGGGGAACTTGTGGGCTTTTTTATTTTAGTTCAAGCCACGGCGCTGGTCGGTTCATTGTTCTTCGGATGGCTTGCGGATTTAATCACCAATCGTGCTGCTTTATTGATAAGTACAGTTGGTTGGATAGCCGTTGTAGTCTGGGCATATTGCATAGGCTGGTTATTTGATCCGAAAACCGATTTCAACATCCTGGGCATGTTAGCCGGTATAGTAATGGGAGGCAGTCAAACGACCGCTCGATCAATGCAGGCTGCATTTACACCGTCCGGTCATTCCGCTGAGTTCTTTGGTTTCTGGTCTGTCAGCGGTCGCTTTGCCAGTATCTTTGGTACCTTAATTTTCGGCATTGCTATAATCATAATGGGTGGTATCCAACCGGGAATATTGATATTAGGTTTGTTTTTCATCGCAGGTGGCATAATATTATGGTTTGTCGATGAAAAAGAAGGAATACAGGTCGCAATAGAAGGATCTGTTACAGATTAGTATTGACTTTAGGTTTTAAGTCTTATATATTTCTATAAAACAGTTAAATAAGTTTGCAAGTTACCAAGTTCACAAGTTTGCAAGTTAATTATGTGCGATCCTAAGCATCCGGATGCTTTCATTTTTTACTTTCGAACTTGTAAACTTGATAACTAACAAAAGATAATGTTTAAAAAACTCAGAGAAATAAAGCCTCGTATCCTTATCGTTGATGATAATCAAAATATAGGCGAAGTGCTGAGTGATTATTTAACTGAAAAAGGATATGAAGTTTCTTATGCTGGCAATGGTGATGATGCACTGCACTACGTTAAGCGAACTCGACCGCATATTGTTCTATGGGATGTCAGGATGCCTGATATAAGCGGGATTGAAGTTCTGAAGCAGATTATTGAGATTGACCCAAAGGTTGGGGTTGTAATGATTACAGCGCATCAGGAAGATGAGCTTGGACGTGAAGCTTTAATGGCTGGTGCAATAGATTTTATAACCAAACCTATTGACTTTGAATATCTGGATACAAGTTTGATGCTGAAATTATCGGCAATGTTGGAGTAAATTTAAGTTTAGAGTTCAAACTTCAGCTTGCATACGCTAAAGTGTGAATACTAAACTTAATAAATTGTGAGGTAAATAAATTGCGTTTAGGACCCTGGGAAATAGCTCTGATAGCTATGTTTATAGTGATTCTGTTCGGAGCGAAGAAGATACCTGAGATTATGCGTGGTTTGGGGCTTGGGGTGAAAGAGTTCAAATCCGGTCTGCATAATGAAGACGATTCAGATCAAACTACGAATGATAAGCAGGATAAAGAAAACGACGATCAAAATGATGTATTCAAGTAGAAGTTGATTTTTTCATCCGCAGAATACACAGATTTCGCAGATTAAGAAATATTACTCAACTGGCGCTTTGTTTACATTTCGTTCTGTTGGGAAATGGTTACTCACCATTTTAAGCAATTCATTGAAAACCAGCGGATTGCCTGCGACGATATCGCCTGTTGACAAGAAATCTTCACCACCTTGAAAATTACTCACCTTTCCACCTGCTTCACTAATAATCAGCGCTCCGGCTGCAATATCCCACGGGGCGAGGTCGAGTTCCCAGAAACCATCGAAAATTCCGCCTGCCGTGTAGCATAAATCAACCGCTACAGCGCCGGCACGTCTGACATCTGCACATCGAGGTAAAATCTCACCTAAGAGTTTGATGTACTTTTCCCCTAACTCCCGCGACCTGAAAGGAAAACCGGTTGCTAACAGGCTTTCCTGAAATGGTCTGCCTTCATCAACTTTTATCGGTTTGCCATCAACAAATGCCCCATTGCCTTTTCCAGCCCAGAAGGTTTCACCGGTAGGGGGGATGTGTATAGCGCCTGCTATTATTTCACCCCAGCGTTCTTTCGGATCAGAACGATATTCCAATGCAACTGATACCGCCCATACCGGAAAACGGCGCAAGAAATTTGTAGTTCCATCCAATGGGTCTATTATCCAGCGATAAGCAGAATTAGATTTTGCCTTTATCGATCCTGCTTCTTCAGCAAGTATATCGTGGCCAGGCGCTTTTTGGTTGAGCAGACTTATTATAGCTGCTTCAGATGATTTATCGGCATCACTAACCCAATCGCCAACGCTTTTGGTTTCAATAGATGCAGGATTAACCTTGCCAACAAATCCTTTTAGTATTTTTCCGCCTAACTTGGCTGCTTCAATAGCTAAATCAACCCATTTTGAATTCATTTTTTTTACCGTAGAGTTCGCAGAGAACACAGAGTTATGATTAATGTGTGAAAACCTTCAAAACCCGTTGGCAGACACCCTCGTCTGACAGCATTGAACTGGAATAACAAATACTTAGATGTCAAACGAGGGCATTTGCCAGCGGGTGGTCACACTTTTTATACAAGGATTAGCATTACTTTGTTAAGTATCAATATTGGTTTTTATAATTGTTTGAAACATTAAAAGTTCCGCGTAGGGGCCGATTTATCGAGCCCTTTTGCATAAGTAGAAGGGGCTCAATAAATTGGCCCCT
>JAVCDD010000056.1 GCA_030765125.1 Candidatus Hatepunaea meridiana | reverse complement strand
GCATTAAAATTTCCGACCAGGCAATGAAGGCGTTGAAATTAGAGAAGCATGAGTTCCATGGGGAATGGAACTACACGATTCATTCATAGCAATTCCGATGAGTTATTAATTTCCGCTTCCTAAGCATAGCCGCCTGAAACCGTGACGGCACGAGCCATCCCCGGTGTATCATAGTATCCCACTTCTTCAGGATCTTCAGGATCGGCTATTAAGATGACGCGCAAACCGTCGCCGCCGTCCGCTACGTAAGCATAGTCACCGGAAACTACGACGCCTTTGGCAACCCCCGGTGTATCATAGTAACCCACTTCTTCCGGATGTTCAGGGTCGGCAACTGATATAACCCGCAAACCGCTTCCATCGTCCGCTACGTAAGCATAGTCGCCGGAAACCGTGACGCTACAGGCATTCCCCGGTGTATCATAGTATCCCACTTCTTCCGGATGTTCAGGATCGGCGACTGATATTACACGCAAACCGCCTGACCCGTCCGCTACATAAGCATAGCCGCCTGAAAACGTGACGGCACGAGCCACCCCCGGTGTATCATAGTATCCCACTTCTTGTGGATGTTCAGGATCCGCTATTGAGATGACACGCAAACCGATTTCCCAGTCCGCTACGTAAGCATAGTCACCGGAAACTATTACGCCACAAGCACCCCCAGGATTATCGTCCCAGTAGCCGATAATCTCAGGATTTTCAGGATTGGATACGTCCACGATCTGCAGACCGGAAACTCCGGCAGCAACATAAGCCAGAACACCGACCACAACAACATCCCAAGCCTCATCCCAATGGTTGAAAATTCTTCCGACCTGTTCTACGTTTTCGTGGTCTTGGGCGAAAAGGTCTGCATTCGCAGTTAATGCGATGCAGATGATTGCTAATAAAATGATTGTTTTATGCATTGTTCTTTCTCCTATCGAATTAACATAACCTTCTGCGTAAATACTTGTTCGGATGCTTTCAACCTCACGAAGTATAGTCCTGTTGGAAGGTTGTTGGCTGTTAGATTAACTGAATGAATGCCCGTTCGCCTATAGCCTTCAAACAGTGTGGTTATCTGTTGACCGGATGTATTATACACCTGCAGTGACACGTGGCTTGGGGAAGGTAGACCGTATCTGATTGTGGTTGTTGAGTTGAAGGGATTGGGATAGACCGGTACGAGGGTCAGTTCGGTTGGGAACGTAAGGTTGATGTCGACGGCAGACGTTGGAGGCAGCAATATAAAACTGCTGTCACTACGAACGGAATCGATACCGTCATACGCCCAGACCCACCATTCGAGATGATGCGGGTTGTCATTGTCAAACAGTTCATTCAACGGAACAACGTAACTGCTGTCAGGGATGTCACGAAACCAGCTCACTCCATCACGGTATGAGAAAACCAGCGAATAGGCGACTGTCGAATCCTCTGCATAGTCAATGGATGAATACCAGATAAATCTGATTTCCGGTTCGGACGGAACATGCGAGCTGTCAGGAGGATACATGAGATTAAAGCCGGTCGGAAGGTCGTTGACGGGATTTATGGTCAGTCTGAAGGTTGAATCGGTTGTGGCATCATTCTCATCAGTAGCGCTATAGGTTATGATTGTTCCTTCGGAAAGGCTGAAATCTTGTTCAGGGTTAACAGCGAGAATAGTACCACGGTGCAGCAACATACCAAGCGCCTCGACCTGACAGTCGAAGCCATACTGCACCCAATCCCCGTCCGGATCGCTGAAAACAGTGTCCAAGTCGGCAATTTCAACAATCCCGGGGTCTTCGTCAAGGATAATATCCGGGATTGTGATCCGAAATTCCGGAGACCTGTTCAGTTCATGGACGATGATAATAACCTCAATTTCATCTTCCTCCTCTCCGTCTGAAACGGTGAATCCTGGGCGATATGTATTGGCATCCTCAAAACCTATTTGCCAGGAGAATGTACCGTTGCCATCAGCATTATCCTCAAAGTTAGCTGCTTCAGGCAGATTATCGCGGTCTATCTCTATTGAGAGATCGTCTCCGTTACCGTCATAAGCTCGGATAGTGAATTCTAACAGTTCACCCTCATTGATTTCGACTTCCTGCTCGGGATATTCTACCCATTCGGGAGGGACTTCAATTCCGATTGCGCCGGCACAGTCAAATATACTCAGATTACAACTTTGTTCAACAACAGCGTAACGTCCCTGAACTGCTATTCCGCCAACATATCCTGGGTAAAATCCTGTTTCTTCTGGATTTTCCGGATCGGAGATATCAAAAATGTGAAGCCCGCCTCCGCTAAAAAAAGCGTAATTACCGTCAACTATAATCGAATTCGAAGAATATTCTGTCTGAATAAATGAGACGGATTGTGGATTGTCGGGTTCTGAAATATCCAAAATCCACAATCCGACAGGATCCTCATTATGAGTTTCTACAGTCGCAAATAAATTCTCTTCCCTGACGCCTATACTGTTGATCCTACGGTCGTCTATCACACTAATTAATTCAGGTTCTCGAGGATCGGAGACATCAAGAACGATCAGATCAAGCGCTGCGAGATAAGCGATATTATCAACAACTCTTACCATTGTAACATTTAATTGAAGATCTTCATATATCTCCCTTAAGTTACATACTAACTCAGGTTCTTCAGGATCTGAAATATCATATATATAAAAACCTTCCCTCCATAAATTTGAACCAAGATAGGCATAATTACCAACCACTGTTAGGTTGTCAACCGAACGAGCAATCCTGAAACTATTGACTCTTTGCAGATTATTATCATCGACGACGTCTGCAATTTCCATGTTGATTCCGCCTACCATGTATGTCAGGTCATCAGTAATCTCGATATCCGTACAATCACCTCTATTTGGTGAATAGCGGGTAACATGTAAAGGACGAGTTGGATCAGATATATCGACGATATTTACACCTGGTTGAACAACTTCGATATCCAGTAAATCTTCAAAATACTCAAATACATCACCCCTGAAGGTACGACCTTCCGGAATAAATGCATAATTGTTGTAAATTTTAATATTGTAAACCATACCAAAAGAATAACATAAATCTATCACCTGCATATCTTCCAGGTCGGAAAGATCAATATACCATACGACTCCACCAGGGTTTAACTCATAAGTTGACACAACATATCCCCGATCTTCATCGATAAAGATATCCTCTATTTCACCGTTCAAACAGAGTTCGCTCACAAACCTCGGTTCAGCCGGATTCGAGATATCGATTGCATGTATATAAGAGCCTGAGATCACTAATGCTGTTTCACCTATTATTACTACTTTTCCAATGGCTGAATCCCATTGATCTGTAGAAAACACCCGTTCAGGTTCTTCGGGATTTGAGATATTATAGATACTAAATCTCCGGGATTCATTCGATAAAAATGCAAGTTCGTCATTTACGGTCACATATAAAACCGTTTCGTCTATCATGCCCACCTCCTCAGGCTCTTCGGGATTGGATACATCGACAATACTCAAACCTTCATCATCGTTTGCGAGATAGGCATATTCACCAGAGACAACCACTCTCCATGCCCTGCCAACTAAATCGAGAACCGATATCTCTTCAGGATTTTCAGGATCTGAGATATCAATGATTGCCAGACCATCCCTATACACAGCTATGTAAGCATAATTACCTTGGACAGCGATATCAGCTTTTGAATATTCTAATTCACAAACACCGATTATAGCCGGAACTATGGATTGAGTCAAAACAAACAAACCTGAAACTTGAGAATTTGAACTCAATTTTCCAAGTGCATAAATGTAATCTTCATCGAGAGTTATATTTTTTGTGTAGATCTCTTCATTATACCCAACATCTCTGGCAAACTCATCTTGTGTAAAACGTATTACTCGTATTCCTGTCGTACCCGAAGCAAGATAAATTCTGTCATTATTTGTTTCGACTTCATACGGACGCGACCAATAATCATAGAGTTGTCCAATCTTAGTCACACCCAGGCTGTCCTGCCCATTAACAGGTAAACTCAGTAAAAAGACTATAAGAACAGCAGATAAAACGGTTTGTAGCTTCATATTGATCTCCCCAAAGAAGTTGTATTTCCTTAATAATACTATATCAGAACCGAAATGCTGTGATCTGGGGCACTTTTGAAGCATAAAAGTGATAAAATGAGAAAGTAAGAACACCCGGCACTCCCCAGGTTATCGTCCCAGTAGCCGATAATCTCAGGATTTTCAGGACTGGATAGGTCTACAATCTACAGACCTGAACAACCAGTGTCAACGTATGTCAGGTCTGCGATTAGTTTGACATTTTCAGCATCTTAGACGAAAAGATTTGCATACGCTGTTAAAGCAATGCAAATGATTGTTTTACGCATTGTTCTTTCTCCTATCGAATTAATATTACCTTCTGCGTAAATACTTGTTCAGAAGCTTTCAGACGTATGAAGTATAATCCCGATGGTAGGTTGTTGGCATTCAGATTTGTGGAATGAATCCCTGCTTTTTTGTATCCCTCGAACAGCTTGTTTATCAGTTGTCCTGAGAGGTTATAAACTTGTAGTGACACCTGACTTGACGAAGATAAGCTGTATCTGATAGTTGTTGTTGAGTTGAATGGGTTAGGATAAATGCAGGTCATTTCAAAATCTGTTGGAGCCTCACTATAACCGTCAATATTTCCAACAGAGTTGAACCTATTATCATCAACCCGTTGGCAATATATGTTAGCGGTGGAAGACCTCTCATCTATCCACGAGACGACGATTCCAGTTTCACCATCTTCCTTTAGAAGCTTAGCTTGTGGATCCCCCTGGTCGCCAGAAGCACCACAAACAAGATTCCCTTCCTGATCCCATTCCTCATAGGGTTGCCCATCAGGGTCAAGGTGAGTAGCATAGATGTTGGCATCATTCCAGACAATTTCATCATCCCATACTATATAAACACCGTTATGTCCGTCGTGAACCATATCGAAATTATATTTACCCCAGACTTCTCTGCTCAGAAACATCCTGCCATTTTGTCCGAAAATTAGTTCAGGGTTGGCATTCTGCTGCACATCCGGATTTAGTTTTTGTATATATATACGCTTGCTTGCTTCGTCGGAGGATTCCGATAAAATCCATATATAGTCATCATTATCGACAGCAATTTCAGACGCTCCCTTTCCGCCTTCCCTCACAGTCAACAATACACCATTTTCGTTCCAGCGAAATGTACCGTCATTCTCAAGAAACTGTCCATAGAGATCGGAATATAACTTATCCTCATCATCCGAGCGATTAGTCATCCATGTAAACAAAAAACCATCAGGGTGCCTTACCATATTTGAATAGGTTCCATCCTCCGTTAGTCTAATTAATCCAGCCTCATCAGCTCCCCAGACGAACTCCCCATTCGAACCTACGTTCGTCGCATAAAGATTGTGTCTTGAAGCGCGCCAAAGAATGATCATTCCACCTTCTGTGTTACCTATTATTGATCTCAGAAAGAAAGGATTATGTTCCTCAGAGATAACCAAAATACCTTCATTACCCCATAACCTTTCTCCATTACGGTTCAGATGTTGCGCTTGAATTTCATCACCTGACCACACTATGAAGACACCGTCCTGTCCATCATTGCATATTCCCAGACAGGTATACATCTCATTTGTTTCACCACATCTGACACCATTCTCCTCCCATGCGATTTCCCCTTCGGCAGTAAGCTTCTGAGCGTAAATTGTTGTTGTTTGATCTTCGATAGCATTACTCCAGACCACGATAGTGCTTCCATCATCATCGATATTTACATTAAACCGAAGATACGATCCTTCCACACCTTCAACAACCGGTATTCCACCATCTGCGAATTGAATTTCAACTTCATCTCCGTTGTCCCGGCAGAACTGAACATGAGGAGAATATTCAATTTCACCGACTTTTCTGTCTAACCATATAAGTGCAAATTCACCATCTCTTTTACTCAACAATAATGGTTTAATTAGTATTTCAGGATAAGGATCTTCGACCAGATTAAAATCGTTTTCATAGAGGAATCTGCCTTCCGGTGATAATCTCTGTGCTTCGATTTTCTCTACGTTAAAAACGCCGGTTACCCAAGCATATATGCATGAATTATCTGATATTAGCATCGCTGGTGTAATGCCCCAAATCTCCAGTTGAGGCGAGACCATCCGTTCTGTTACATCAATCCCATCATCTCCCCAAAGGAGTTCTCCTTCAGGGCTTAATTTTTGTGCTGTCAGATGATATCTTCGATGTCCCTCATCATCTCGAGTATTCCACCAACCAAGATATGCGCCACCTTCGGTGTCTGCAATAATATCTGAAGACCGGCAAGATATATGATCACCAATATTAACACCACTTTCAGGATTCCATTCAAGTACCGGTTCATCTTCTCCGCTGATTAACATAGATTTTAAATATCCTGATTCATTCCAGGTAACAATAGCTTCACCCGGTTGCCCGGCAGTCATCGAAGAGGGCCATTGCCAATCATCTGCCGACTCAGTCAGGTCAACACCAAACTCACCCCACATCAGTTGTCCATCACTATTAATCCTCTGAACAGCAACAATCTTCTCTCTTTCCCAACGAATCCATGAAAAGAAAGCGCCACCATTTCCATCGGTACATATTTGAAGCGGATCAGGATAAACATCATTATTCGAAATTCGAACCCCGCCTTCTCCTCGCCAAATCCGTTCCCCTGCCGCAGAAACCCTCATTGCATTAATGTTATATCTTTCCTCGGACCAAACTAACCATGACAGGATAATGCCACCTTCTGAATCTGTGGTAACACCATAATTAGGACCGGAGTAATCATTTGCAGGTATTTCGTCAACGATCTGTTCTCCATTCTCATCCCAATTCTGATCATGTCGTCCATTACAAAACACATGAGCTGCATAGAGAGCGAGTCGTTCACGCTCACCACGCTCCGACCAAGTGATCAGACACCCGCCTTCAAGGTCATCGGTTATGCTGGTATTATAATGTTGACCCGCAACAACTCGCACAGGGATACCGGCATTATCATCTCCCCAAACAGTTTCGCCATCAGAATTCACTTTACTGCAATACAGATCGCCATACCTGTCATTTCGTCGATCAATCCAGGCGATGAACCATCCCCCATCATCTGAGGCTTGGATAACCAGGTTTTCGACATATCCGGGTGGTGAGATGATCGTAATACCGTTCTCCTGGAATTTTGGATCACCTTGATTGTCGATGACTTGCAGAAATATATTGCGGTTACTGCTGCGAGTATCTGTCCAGACAAAAGCTACCTCTCCGGGCAACTCCCCATCCGTTCGTGATGCACCTGAGCTGAACCATTCGATATCCCAGCTCTGACGGATCGGAACACCGTCTTCAGGAGACCATTTGTTCCAATTATCCTGAGCAGATACAGTTGTAAGCTCGATTAAGAGAAAGATGCAGATTTGTGAAATAATTTTACTGTTCATGTCATTCCCCTTAGGATTAAGGCAGTTGTTAAACCACCATAGATATAAATTCTAATGCACTCATTTACGTCAGAACTATACATGATGATTAGAAGAAAAGAAACGGTTCAAGTGATGATTTCTAAATATTGGACTCATCTCTGTTTCCTAATCAGGATTTTTCATTATTTCATTAACATGACCTTCTGATTCTGAACCTGCCCTGCCGATCTCAGCCTCACGAAATACAGACCGGAGGGGATGTCCTTAGCGTTCAGGGTGTGGTTGTGGAAACCTGCCTGACGATATCCACCAAACAACATCCCAACCTGCCTTCCAAGCGGATCATACAAACCGAGAGAAACATGCGTCGGGTAGGGGATGGAGTAAGTTATGGTTGTGGAGGAGTTGAAGGGGTTCGGATAGGTCGCTAATGAAAATTCCACCGGAATTATTATCTGCGAAGGCACTCTACTTTCAACTTCTGCTTGATAAACCTCAACCCGGTCGATCAACCAACCGTCCTCGCAGATGGCGTGGTCCGAAGTCACTTTGAACCGTACATTAAGCATTCCGCGTTCAAGACTGTCGAGCGAAACATAGAGCGTGTCCCAATCATCGCGGAGTTGAGTATAACGCTTGGAATGAACCTCCTCGGGATTAGTCCACCATGAAATTTCCTGAGAGTCGTCACTCGGCTCGCAATAAGGCATGTGGATGATGAGCATGGTGGCTTGTGCTGTATCGAGTCTGACGATGTCGTCGAGTTGCAGCCAGATGTCTGCGTCGGTCGGGTAGTCACCGGTGATACTCTCAGTCAGGCAGGATCGGTCGTCGAATGTAATGATGCCCCAATCCTCATTGTCACCACCGCGCTGCCACTCGCCGGGAGAATCGAATTCCTCTGAAAATGCAATCCCGCCAAGTCTGAATGGGTAGGAGAATACTGTGTCTTCCGAGACTTCCAGTGGACAAACAATGGGTAGAAAGCCCGGACAGGTCATTGTCATATCATACATGTGCGGCGGTAACTCGACTGATAATCTGCCTTCAACATCCGTCTCCAATTCAAACACACGATAACCGTCTGAATCGTCCAGCATAATTCTGGAGACAACCGCTACACTATCCATGTCAAACGTCCTGAACCGGATCGATACCGGCTCAACCGGTTCCATGCTCACTTCCAGGACAGTTCGCTCACCATCAGCGATTTCGTAGTTTTCAAAAGTCTGTGTCTGATAACCAAGCCTACTGATAGAAATGCTATACTCACTCGCTTCCAGCAGCCAGTCGAACCTGCCGTTAATGCGATTTGTGTGCCGGGATTTAAGGATTGGGTGGTCAAGAGCATCAACTACAATAGTTGCTTCCATTGGTTCAGAGGTTTCAGCATCTTCAGCGATAACTGTCAGCGTACCGAACCCATCAAGACTTTCCAGACCAAGCGCGAGATCCATCAGATACCAGACAGCAGCCAGATTGTCGTCAACAACCTGTCTCATCCCCTCCTCATCCGGTTGGATCTCTGCACCGACCTCAGCCATGTATTGGAAAGTGCCTGTTTCTACATAGAACCAGTCCTGCAACTGCCCCTTACGCTGCATTGATTGCACGGGACGATAGTGCTCATCCGGGTCATTCTGCTTGGGCATCATTCCTGCCAGTCTCTCTCCGAGTGCGTTGATAGCAGAAGCATCAGGAGGACGTTTAATAATGTTGTTCTCTCGCCAGAACCACGAAGTGATCAACATTTCAGCGCTGTTTCCTGATCGCGAACTGTGATAAACGATTGAGGAGAGGAACGGACGTTGCAGCGCCAGATCTCGCAGAGCCCGTGATTCAGGCTCGGAGAAGGGTGCGCCTCCCCGGAAGGCATTATAGATATAACTATCCTCGGGGCGGAACAGAGTGTCACCCCGGTCCCAATGCAACCCGAAGTTGCGGTTTATATCGACGCCCGAGGTATCCCAGCCAGCTCCATCCTGGATTCTTAACTCTCCATCGCCAATATTATCGCGACAGTTTTTACGAAATGTGAGATCTACTCCGGAGTGTACTATATCGAGACCTTCAGGATTAGCGGTTGGAATCAGATACAGCTCAAGCCCTTCCAGACGCTGCCGAAAGTTGTTTTCTTCATTATTTTCCAGAATCTGCCGAATTATCTCCAGGACAATCTCTACACCGATGACTTCCTCCGCGTGGACTTGACCCACCAGCAAGATGGCAGCTTCGGGCTCTATTCGATCAGGATTGTCTGATATTTTCACCATCCAGATTGGGAGTTCGAATTCAGCGCTATGTCCGATGGAATCAAGTACGGCCCAATCAGGATATTCTTCTGCGAAGAAAGTCAACTCCTCTAATATTTCCTCGTTGTTGTGATAGGCAGGATCAAGTTCCTGCGCAATGAGATTTACTCCCGCCGTCAGAATGATGCAGATGATTGTGATTAAATGGATTGTGTTACGCATTGGGTATTCTCCTTTATCTGATTAATATTACTTTTGTTGTGAACAATCGGTCTGAAGTTTCCAACCTCACGAAATACACCCCAGATGCCAATTTTGATGCATTCAGAACTGAGCTATGGATACCCGCCTGTCTGTTCCCTTCCTCCACCGTCAGGACCCGCCGTCCTGTTATGTCATAGAGCTTGAGGGATACATGCGAATTGAGTGGCAGGTCATAGGTGAATCTAATGATAGAATTGAATGGATTGGGGTAGGGCGCATAAAATTCGAACTTTTCAGGAACTGTAAATCTGTCGGGCAGGTCTCCAAACCAGTAAATCCCGAGATGAGTTGCGTCTGCAAGATAGAGCAGATTATCTTGCACTTTGATTGATGCTGTTAAACCGGGAGTGTCGTAATATCCTATTTCAATTGGATTCATCGGATCTGACCAGTCAAAAATAATCACACCATCCAGGAAATCAGAGATATAAACAGTATCTCCTTTAGTGGTGATATCCCCTGTGAGCAAATAAGAACTAAGACTTATACTTGATACCTTAAATGGATCAGTATAATCTGAAATATCAATCAGATCTAATCGATTTCTTCCTTCTATAGAGGCAGACACATAAGCACGATCACTATTTACACTCACTGACCATAATCTTTCACCAATTTGATACACTATATTTCCCACTTCAACAATATTTTCCGGATTTCGAACATCTATTATCCGAAATGCATCATTGGTTGCCAGAAAGGCGTAGCCGTTTTTAACATCAACATCATCTACTCCATAATCATCGGTTGTAAAAACACCTGCATAGCGTGGCGATTCCAGATCAGTTAAATCAAAGATAAAAAGCTTTCCATCAGTTTCCCGAGAGGAAATTCCTGAAACGTATGCGAAATTATCCGATATACAAACAGATGTCGCATATTCCCAGCCGTAATCAACAAGAGATGATATTAATCTTGGATATAAAGGATTTGAAAGGTCAAATAGGTAACAATTGAATTTGTGCCTATAATTAATAGTCTCATTCGCTGCTATAAATGCTATTTCATCGTTTGCCTCAAATTGCTTAGAATCACCGTTCTGAATATAGATCGAATTTAATAGAGTAGGATTTGTCGGATTAGAAACGTCAACTATTTTCAAACAATCAGAAAGTACGATAGCTAAGTTATCAATAATTGCCAGGTCAAATACATTATTGGGTTTATTTATATAATCTAAAGACGCAGCTTCATCTGGAATGGAAATATCAAACATTTCCAATCCTCCAATACCTTTCGCCGAAGAGAAAACTCCTCCAATGAATAGTCTTTCATCCATGTCAATACATTTCGGCAAAGATGTGGTTTCAATGACTGAAAAATACTCCGGTGAATAAGGATTTGAAATATCAACTATGCGAATACCATCCCAGACTGTGATATAAGCAAAATCCCCATCAATGATAAGATCCGTTGCATTTTGTAAGCTCATCTCTCCCACAGTAATAATATTGCCTGGTGAAGAGATATCTAAAATATCGAGATGATAGTCTGTGATTACATACAGGTAATCGCCTTCAATTACAAGACGTTGAATATAGTCCATCTCTAATTGAGATGACTGTTGTCCGATCAGCACAGGATTCGTTGGATTGGCTATTGCATAAACAGATATTCTTCCGATTCCGTTAAATGGATCATTTCTATATTTTGCTACATAAAGATATATATCATCAACCAGAATGCTCGTAATTAAGTCTGCGAATGGTCCCTCTTCAAAAACTCCAACCTCCTTAAGATCTGAATTATCTGAAATATCAATAATCTTGACTCCATTCTCAGCTGTTCCAACATATAAATAATCACCTGAAATAGCGAGATCACCGATCAGAGCATTGCCATAGACTATTTCTCCAATTGTTACATTAATATCTATGCGACTTAATTGATATGGGTTTGCCGGATTGGATATGTCAACTGCAATTAGATCTCTATCGCTTAACAGGAATGCGATATCATCTTTTAAAAGTATATTCTGTACATAACCGGGATTTTGATTAAAACTACCTTTAAGCTTCATCTGATGTTGATCGCTGATATCTACAATCTGCAAGCCTGAAACACCTGCCGCTATATAAGCGAAGTCATCTCTAACTATAACATCATAAGAATCTGTCCATGAACTGAAAAGCCTTCCAATTTGATGAAGGTTTTTGTTCTCCTTTGCATAAGCTTGATAGTTCATAGAAATCACTGCCAAAAATATCGTGATTATATATCGAGCGTGTATCATCGAAAATCCCTTTTCATATTTAAATATCTTTGAAGTTAATGTAAGATCAACCGTTCTCTGTTTCACAATAAAGTACTCTGCATTGCTCTTTTTCCTTATCTGATTAACATTACTTTTCTTGTGAGCGACTGCTCTGAAGCTTCCAACCTCACGAAATACAACCCCGAAGCGAGGTCATCAGCGTTAAGAACTGTACTGTGGACACCGGGTTGTTTAAGATCGTTAATCAACGTCATCACTTCTCTACCGGTCAGGTCGAACAGTCTGAGCTTAATCATTGTAGTCGCTGGTAGTGAATAGGTTATGGTTGTTGTCGAATTGAAGGGATTGGGGCAAGGAGGTTTTAGGAAAAACTCGCTCGGGCATCCTGCTCTATTTTGACGATCACCAACATCAAGGGCATCTGAGCAATCATATATTCCGAGGTTTGTGTGATCGGCTACAAAAGCTATGTTATCAACAACATAAATTCCACGGGCATATCCGGGTGTATCATAGTAACCGATCTCATACGGACTTTCTTTATCTGAAACATTTATCACCCTAAATCCTTTGTACCTGTCTGTTACATAAGCTATCTTATCAAGAACGAAAATACCGGAAGTATAATCTTCTGTATCGAACAAGCTGATTTCTTGAGGTTGCTCCGGATCGGAAACATCGATTATCATCATACCTGCCTCAAAATCCGTTACATAAGCGTATTCATTTATTATAAAAACTTTTCCTGCAACATTAGGTGTCTCAATTTGACTCACCTGCTCCGGATTTCGAGGATTCGAGACATCGATTATGTGTAAAGCGCTGAACTGACCAAGATAATTCCTTCCACCGGTAACGTAAGCATAATTACCTACCACGAAAACATCGTAATAAGAATTATTTGGAAGTTCGAAGTCTGACAGTAATTGAGGTGCATCCAGTTGGCTGATGTCAATTATGTACAGACCATCATATGTTGTGAGGTAAGCATTGTTTCCCTGTACAAAAACACTGTATGGAAACAAATCGGTAACCAGGTGACCAACCTCCTCGGGATTCTCAGGATCTGAAACATCAATAATCCAGAGACCTTGATTATCTCTATTTGCACGCCCTTGGATAGCCAGAAATGCGTTATTCCCCTCAACAACTATATTCATTACTCTGGACCAATTCGACGGAAAGTCGATCCGGCTGACTTCAAGCGGATTTTCAAAATCGGATACATTGACGATCCGCAAACCACTGTAATAACTTGCCAAATAAGCATAATCACCGGAGACGAAAACATCGAAGGTATTCCCCGGAGCACTACTGAACATCCCGATCTCCTGCGGATTCTCAAGATCAGATATATCAACAGTTATTAATCCACCTGTCAAATCCCCTGCAAGACTGCCACCAAAATAGGCGTAGTCATCTGATACAAACATATTCCAAATTGTTCCACCCCTGGATCCGATATCGATCGATCCAACCAGAAACATGTCTTCCGGATTTGAGACGTCAAGTATTTGGAGATCGGGACGGTTATTTGATCTTGAAGGCAGGAAGAAATGATCACCCGAGATAGCAGTACAAGAATAAGGCAGATATACTCCATAGCGACCTAACTCTTGAATATTCGTTAAATTACTAATGTCAAGGACTCTTAGACGACCATGTGTCACCATATAGGCGAAATTACCATCGACTAAGATAGATTCAGCTTCAAATCCAAACTGAAAATTCGCTATTTCAAATGATTCTTCCGGATCGGACACATCAATAACACACAGACCGCTGTCTTCATCTGCCACAAAGGCGATCTCATCTATGACATAAACCTGCAGTGAATTCCCCCGTGTGTCGAACTGACCAACTACAACCGGATCATCGATTTCCCTGACATCAACTATGTATAGACCACTGTCACCCGCAGCAATATATGTGTAATCGCCATCGATGAATATATCCTTTGCTTCCCCGGGTACTTCGCAGAATCCGATTTCCCGGGGATCTTCCGGATCTCGAACATCAAACACATGCAAACCGGAGGATTCATCGACAAGGAAAATAACCTCATCCTGTATCGCCATCGCCTGGTGACTATGATGATCTAATTCGCCGAAATGGTCGATGTAAGTTATGACTTCCGGATTTTCCCTATCAGAAACATCAAGCACCTGCAGTCCCGAAAGTCCGGTAGCGGCAAAGGCATAATCCTCCAGAACTACAACATCATGAGCACTTTCCCAGAAATTATACAAACGTGAAACCTGTTCAACACCTTCATGTTCCTGGGCAAAAAGGTCTGCGTTTGTTGTTAATGCGATGCAGAAGATCGCAAATAAAATGATTGTACAGCGCATTGTCTTTTTCTCCTTATTTGATTAACATTACTTTTCTTGTGAATAACTGAAGTTTCGCACCATAGAAATTGGGCGTTTTTAAGGGGTTTTTAGTATAGAAACCGACCCATAATTTGTTATATTGTAGTTAGTTACAACAACATTCCAAAAAGGAGCAGGAATCGTGGCTATT
>JAVCDD010000151.1 GCA_030765125.1 Candidatus Hatepunaea meridiana | reverse complement strand
CTCAGCCGGAGTAGCGAAGCTTGCTGCGCGCTCGCAGGCAGATACGCATGCGCCACCGTACGAGAACGCAGAAAGCTTTTCTACTCCGGTATTATTAAGTGGACGCGCAGCAAGCTTCGCTACTCCGATGTTATTAATTTTATACATTGCTGAGCTAAAGGCATAACCGATTCAAACAATATAACAATTCACTTATTATTCACACATTTAAGGACATAATGCTTCCTAATCATAATACCTTCTTCGACGAATTAAAAAAACGCTCAACGCTGATAAACGATTATATACTTGACGAACGATTTATTAGTTGTTTCCATCCGGAGGACGTTCGCTGGGCGGTTACTGCGTATGTAAGATACGGAGGGAAACGACTTCGACCAGCGATACTTATGTTCTCCTGCGGCGCTGTCGGAGGAGATGAAAAAATCGCTATACCTGCTGCTGCAGCGGTTGAGATATTCCATACCTGGACACTTGTACACGATGATATAATTGACCGCGATCCACTTAGACGAGGGCAAACCACCGTTCATCAACACTACCATGACCGCAGTCTGAAAGATGAAGACGGACTCCGGCTTTCACCGGAAGAAGCTCAACATTATGGCGTGTCGGTGGCAATTCTAACAGGTGACATTCAGCACGGATGGGGCATCAGCATGATGGCAGAATTATCTACCAGGTTTGGCGTTAATCCGGAAGTCACACTCGATCTTATAAACGAGTTGGACACCAGGGTTTTGAATACTCTTGTTGAAGGTGAAGTCCTCGACATCCAATTCGCTCATCGAGACATCGAAACGCTCACACCGGAAATCATCGAGGATATGCTGTGTAAAAAGACCGGGGCGCTTTACGAATTCTGTGGAAGAGCCGGAGCAATTATCGGAGTCGGAACTCGTGATGATCCAAGAGTCGATGCGGTGGCGCAATTCACCGCAAAGTGCGGCACGGCTTTTCAATTGCAGGATGACATACTCGGTATAATCGGCAAAGAGGAATCACTCGGCAAGCCAATCGGATCCGACCTCCGCGAAGGCAAACGGACTCTGGTTATATATTATGCTTACCACAATGCAAACGATAGAGATAAAAACCGCATTACAAGCGTCCTTGGAAACCAATCGGCGAGTGATGAGGATATAACCAAGACTATCAGTTTGTTGCGCGACCTCGGTGGAATAGACAACGTCGCAATGCGCGCTAAAACAATGATCGAAGAAGCCTGCTCGCTACTTGATGACATCCCCGCTTCGCACTACCGCGATTTACTATACCAATGGGCAGATTTCCTGATTCAAAGAGAATTCTAATAACATTTCACCGCAGATTACGCAGATTACACAGATAATCTGTTAAATCTGCGTAATCTGCGGTTAATAAAAAGCTCAATATGGTAAGTAAAAAAGTTAAAATAACCAATGAACTTGGCATACACGCCCGACCGGCTACAAAACTTGTCAGAATAGCATCCAGCGGGAAATCACAAGTATCACTTATTAAGGATAATCAACGAGCCAATGCACAGAGTATATTAGGAGTGATGTTACTTGAAGCAATAAGCGGATCTTCGATTATTATTGAGGTCGAAGGTGAAGATGAGGAAATGGTGTTAGAGAAACTGGTTAGATTAATTAATAATAACTTTGAAGAGGATTAGCTAGCATTACATAAGGTGACTCAATAGAGTATGAAAACGGGATTACTCCATAACTTCTTTCACACCTGCTCGCTTTCTTACTTGCTTACTTTCTTACTTGCTCACTTTTTCAAACTAAATCCCGATTACTCATACTTACTGCAATAATACCACTAATTATAACTACTGATACAATCATAAGATTAAGAATCATTATACCGTTCATACCATTGGGTTGGCTCAGTTCACCGAATAGATACGCCCAGAAACCATCTATACTTCCTGTTACGCTGCCGATGACCTGATTGGCAAGACCATCCAGACTAAAGAAACCTTTAATCAATTTATTTCCGATAGATAACCCGCCCCTAAGAGCTATCTTGCTAATCGAATCCATAAGATAGAACAACAATACTGATAGTGAAAGAATCCCCGCAGCCCAACTCGTTTTCGCAAACAGACTTATCTTCGGTTCTGCAACCGGCGTAATATCCAGCTCCGCCATCAGCGAAGCTTCAAATCCTACCGAAGGTGAAGGCAACTGCACAGGCGCTATTACCTTGCGCAATGCATCTTCCATTTGCATCGCAGCGGAACAATCCGGACAGTCAACAAGATGAACCTTAAGCTCACCCTGTTCAACATCGGTCAGTGGTTGCAAGTTGTCTATCAACTCTTTAGCTGCCTGACAGGTCAGTTCGTTTTTCGGTAAATCTTCCATCTGTGTGGTTTTAAATTTCTTGTAAAAGTGTTCTAACATCACTTTGTTCTCCTCCCCCCTATTGTTAATATAGTGAAAAAACTGTTGATTATCAACAGGTCTTTGCGAGGAACGAAGTGACGAAGCAATCTCCGCGTTCTAATCAATTTAGATTGCTTTGTCATTTCGCTCCTCGCAATGATGAGTCAGTTTTTAAAGCCGCTTCCCTTAAATTAGCCTTCGCACGATGCAAGGTGGCTTTCACACTCCCCATCGGGCGTCCGGTAACCTCAGCTATCTCCTCGTAAGTCAACTCCTGCAAGTAATACATTGTCAGGATCAACTTATGCGCTTCGGGAATACGTTCAAATAGTACTTCCAGTAATTGAGTATCCTCTACAAACTTAAATCCAACATCATCCTGTGAACTTTGATAACTGCCAATACTTTCCTCTTCATCATCGCAGTCGCTCTCCTGATATGACAACATATCCTTAGCACGTCCTTTCTTATCAAGATGGGAAGCGCATACATTCCATGCAATTCTATATATCCAGGTTGTCAGACTGCTATCCCCGCGGAACCGATCCAATCCCTTCCAGGAGCGAATAAATACTTCCTGCGCCAGATCCTCGGCATCCTCGCGCCGTGAAGACACTCTCAGGCAGAAGGCATAAACCCGGTTGCGATACTCACTCATTAATTGAGTGAATGCGCGATGAGGATTATGTCTGTAATTTCTTAAGAATTCTTTTTGGTTGAAATCACTCATATAAAAAGGAAAAACGATCTGGTTCTATTGTATAGACTCATTGATGTGTCAGAATGTTACATTGTCTCATTGTTTCATTGTCTCATTGTTTCATTGTCTCATTGTTTCATTGTCTCATTGTTTCATTGTCTCATTGTTTCATTGTCTCATTGTTTCATTGTCTCATTGTTTCATTGTCTCATT
>JAVCDD010000023.1 GCA_030765125.1 Candidatus Hatepunaea meridiana | reverse complement strand
GGATTTATTCACCTGAAAAGACCATCGCTGATTGCTTCAAGTATCGCAACAAGATTGGTCTTGATGTAGCAGTGGAAGCACTCAAGATGTATTGCAATCGTCGAAGGGATCTAAATGAACTAATACGGTGCGCCCGTATCTGTCGAGTGCAGAAGGTCATCACCCCATATATCGAGAGCATAATAATATGAAGAAGAAAACACCTAAAAACTTGACAGCTTCTATCCATCAGCGACTGCTAAATAACGCCCATGCGAGCAATAGAGAGTTCAATGAGATACTGCAATACTTTGGCATGGAACGGCTTCTTTACCGATTGTCTAAATCAATCTATGCTAACGACTTTACCCTCAAAGGAGCATTAATGCTCCGTGTGTGGGGGATCACCTTACCACGTCCGACTATGGATATTGATCTGTTGGGACGAATTGACAACGACCTTAAGACAACTATTGATGTCTTTGCTAACATCTGTGACACAACGGTCGAAGCAGATGGAGTTCAATTCGAAGTTGCTTCAATCCGAGGCGAACCTATCATAGAAGCCGCAGCTTATGCGGGAATACGAATCTATGTTAAAGGTTCTCTCGGAAACTCCAGACTCACTATACATCTGGATATTGGTTTTGGTGATGTTGTCGTGCCGGATACACCAAAGGTTGAGTTCCCAACTATATTAGACTTTCCCGCTCCCACACTTCATACATACAGCCGTGAGAGCGCCATCGCTGAAAAGTTTGAAGCGATGGTTAGACTGGGGTTGATCAACAGCCGAATGAAAGACTTCTATGACATTTGGCTCTTATCTACACGATTTGATTTTGACAGAAGTATCCTCTCCGAGGCGATTAGACAAACGTTTCAGCGTAGAGACACAGAAATTCCTGAAAATCCTATTGCCTTCACAGAGGAATTTAGTACCAATCCGGCTAAGGAAAATCAATGGCGTGCCTTTGTTGCAAGGAAACGCATAGATGATGTGCCGACAGATTTAGCTGAAGTCGTTCGTGCAATAAAGACCTTTCTACAACTGGTCATTAATGACATCAAAACGGACAAGCCGAAAGATGATTCATGGAAAGCACCTGGACCTTGGCAATCACAGCGCCTCAGATAAAACCTTGATCACATAAATGAAGTTTCTTCCGAAATCCTTAGAAAACTTGCTGAGTAGTTTCAATTCATCAACAGAATTTCAAAGAACAGCACCGACATCAGAAGTAATAATCACGAATCGCCCACGTTGCGTTGTTTCCAAATAGCCGATAAAGTACTCAGCTACGCATGCGCTGTGCCCACACGTGCCACCGTGTGCGTCCGTTTCCGCGTCATAAGTCCACGACCTCAGCATCTTCAATCTCATAGTCATCACCCGGCAGACTTCGTACTTCTTTTCCCTCATCCAGCTCGTTTTGCCGCTGTCTGGTCTTCTCAATCAACTCCAATGCCCACTGTGCAGGACTCGGCAAGTTAATATCCGTTCCCTTCCTGGCATGTCTGGTGACTTTCAATGCTTCCAGATGACGGATCAAAGTCTTCGATAAGAAGTCCAAACTGTTCGGCTGTGCATCACCTTCGATGGCACGTTGGAGTCGAATGAAAACCATACCTGCCGTTACTGCGATAGCATAATCAGAGGAATCATTCATGTCCGGGATGTCCTTCTTCAGTCCATCCATGAATCTGTTAAACATCACTTCTTCACCCTTCTTCAGGAAGCGGTCCACAAAGCATCCGTGCACTAACGCATTGAGATTCTTTTTCGGAGGTCCGCCATGATTCTTCGGATTAGCACCATGCATACGACAAACATCGTACCCCTTAACAGCAGGATTCTTACAGCGTTTGCCTGATAACTTACTGGTCGCCTTACATTGTTTTTTTAAGTTCTTTAATGGCATATGATCTCTCACTTGTCCTCTGGGTCGTATTTGTCATCCAGCAGCAGCGCGGGGAGGCTTTTTGCGATAATATCAAGAGTAAATATCACACTTCATTAGATCATCGCACTTTGTTGGAATCGTCATTTATTATGTGGTGGATATGGTTTTATCTTCCATCCGATATTCCTATCCCACTGCACCAGTCGAAATACATACTGTGGAAACTGTGCTGCAGCGACCTTGATTTTCACATTGGCGTCGTCTCTCATAAATCCCTTGACTTCGTGGAATTCAATAGAGCCATCAGGCAGCATAACTTCGAAGTCCGGCTTGTAGTAGGTCTTATCAGCCAGTTTCAGATTATGCCGTTCGAAGCTGAAGCTATGGATCTCACCAGCTAACAGTAGGGTGCGTAGGTGGTTAGCATAGCGTAATTCGAGGCTGTTCATTCCATTTTTCGTATTCGTTCTGCCACGGGCGTTTTTGCGAGTCCCGGGAGAACGGTACCGAGGATTAAATCGATTCATTGTTTTTCCTGATTTTCAATTTCACCGAATTATGACGAATTATGACAGAAATCTATGTCATAATTATCTTGTTGTTATATATAGAGATAGATATATATATTATTATTATTAATTATGACATGGACCTTAATTAACCCAGATATCCCTATCTGTGTTTTCGTAGCTTCCGCGAAATGCCATAATTCATTTTTGGGTATTTATCTTGTTGTTATATCATCAAATAATTATGGCAAGAACCTCTGCCATAATTCGCCATAATTCTGTCATAATTCTCACTCATCATCAGTTTTCTCCGCATCTATATCGCAAGCAACATATGCCACCCGCGGTCTACCAGCTCCAGTGGATTCTATTTTTGTAAAGACGATGCGCCCTCCCTTCAATAATGTCTCGATGATCGGTTTTCTATCCTTGGGAGGATGGGAACAGAACGGTTTACGACGATTCATATCCCGTTCGGTTACTCCTTTAGAACCTGAGGTCAAAATCGCTATATAGAATTGGCTCATTTGTCGTTCGAACTCAGTGTCAACGATGCGTAGGCTGACCTGTTTTGCAAGATATTCCGTATGGTGACTGACGAAGTGGATTGCCCATTGGGCGTGCGAGTACCTGATAACGGGTGAGTCCGTGGTTTCAGCGCAGGCACAGATCAACGCAACCTTATGGGCATGTTCCGCAGCGCGTCCCCAAAGTGAGTCGATTCCGGTCTTGGCAAAGGCGACAACTTGAAGGTCGGCATACTGTGTGAACTCCCTGAGTAAAACAGCCGCATCCGATGCCGACGGCACAACGATCGGCTGTGGAACATTGAATCGCGTCATATTGCCTTTTTTCGCATTGGCATTAATGACTCGCTCGATCCAAACAAGTATGGAATCAGGTACATCGGGATAAAGCCCCCGTTTTTCAATTGGAGGTATCGGTTTGGTACTCATATCCACAACCAAGAAGCGATTGAGAAAACCATTAATAATATCCTTAGAATCGAGGGCAGAGTAGAATGTCTCAGGTGTGGTCGTTGCGTGAATACTGACACATGGATACTCAATCAGCGCGGTCGGTCGATTGACTTGGTCTGCATACTCGGTACCACCAAATACGGAATCTGATGAACTAAAGAGTCGAATCATATTCATTGGTATTTCCCTGCTATACCGACTTGAATTTTTCTGTTGCAAGGCTTGTAACATTAAACCGAATTCATCAAGCTGAAATAGAACCACAGGTGTTCGCTTAACCCGAGCAAGCAAACCTTGTCCACTGGCGATGGTCTCACCACCAATCATATCATATTGACAGGCAGCATTAAGGATATTCTTTACCATTTTGCGGGGGTGATCCTTGCCGCTGGTCGATACCCCGATTGAAACCAGATAGAGATTAGTGCGGTGTTCCTCATCCGAGATGAATCTGCGCCCCAACACCGTTCCGGCTAAGGCTAAAGCCGCATTGACGGCAAATTCCTGCTGTGGTCTTCTCGCCGTAGAAACGATGTATTGCACGATCTCGCCCAAAATCCCAGGAGGATTGATTAAGTCCTCATCAATGACATAGGGTGCTTCACTTATTAATTGAGGTGTTATCTCCCTAGCAGCCACAATCGGCTGCATTTCCATCCAGCCATTTTCCTTTGCCATCCAGAAGATAGTTGAGAGGCTGACGCCACCGTTCGGGTCAAGGCTCTGCCAAGTGCGTTGCTGATCGCGTGGATCATATTTTTCGGACTGCATCGACCATTCTGTCCATAGTCCATAAGCCTGCTGCCCAGTGTTGGTGGATTTCAGAGCCATACCGACTCTCAGCCAAACATCGCGGTCATCGCTGTTGATGAAGGCTAGTGCCGATCTCAGCTCGTTGACCTTAGCCGCTGGTAGAAGTTCTACAGATGGTGTGGAATCAACCACGGGTCGAACGAGTTTTGCCTGTCCGTTCAGCAACCAGACCGGCGCCAGTGCAACAGGAACACCCTCAATGGGATCACCCGACGCTTCCCACTCGTATCTCCTGCCTGAAGCGTGAAGACTCGGTGGGGCGAGCACATAACCGCCGTCGGCACGGATATCCACGCCGGGACCGAGAACATTCGTCCCTGACTTTAAGTCGACATGATCGGGATAGATGAAATACAGATGTCGTCCACCACCACCGGTGAGGACTTCTACGGTTGCGGGGCAATCCTGCTCAATCTCCTCCCATGTTTCCTCTCCATTAACCATCCGATCTGGCTTACGGTCTATGTCTATCACCATTAATCGCCCAGATATTTCACCGGTAGCAATGGCTATATTTGCCCAGGGATTTTTTTTCCACCAGTGGTAGATTATTTCGGAATCAGTCGCTGCATCATGAAACCCATGTCGGGTGAGTGGATGTTTCCCCGGACTCGTGCAATTAGACTTACCGCAAGTGCATTTGCCGTCGCGGATGCTGTGCACCGGGAATACCGCCCACCCGTATGAAGCGTATTTCATAGCTGCATCGAGCATATCAGAATGGGACATAATCGACATAAACTTTTATATAAGACCGAGCTGCGTTCTCGTCGGCTTTTGCTTCAAGCCAATCCTGACTGAACTGTTGAATCTCTTTTTTACTGTTCATCATTCTTCCTCTTTTTCGGTATCTTGCCTCATCATCACCGGTTCCTCGTTCGAGTTTCTGTTCATGCGCTTGACCCTGAAGGCATTCTCACCAAATTCCCGTGTTAAATACCCCGTGAAGATGCTGGCGATATGACGACCAACCTCAGTACCAGCGTCAATTACACAAGCATGTTTTTCCTTGTCGAGGTAGAACGACGCGTCCAGTCGAACACGTGTACGACCATGCAGACTCTCAGTGGTCAGCACAGACAGAGCAAGTGACCGCTCCACCTCTTCAATGGGAACATTAAAAGAGAATTCGTATTTGTAAATGTCATAATTCATGATCAAGCCTCCCGGTTCTTCAGACAATGCCTTATTTTGTTCCGAAACGCGACGGAACATATTTGTGAAATCCTGTTTTTTGAGAGCGATTCAAACCCCCCTAAGTATTACATACCGGAAAAACATCAAAAGTGTCGGCGGAAAATCAGAGATTCTCGCGAAATTCTCTTTTTTTGCAAATTTCGGAGTTGTTTTATCCGTTCGTTCTGTTACCCTCGTTGAATTAGTGTGTCGCGCGATATTTCTGTCACATTATCAGTCTTCAATCGTTCGCACAGAACACGAAGTTCTGATGAAATCCTGCTTTATGAAGAACGGTTCAGCACCCCCTAATTATTACATACCGGAAAAACCTCAAAAGTGTCGGCAGTAAATCAGAGATAATCGCGAAGTCCCCTATCTTCAAACAAATTCCGGATCTTCTTAATCCGACCGTATAGTGTTCCTCGTGGAATACCTGTGTCGCGGGATATTTCGGTCACGCTCTCAGTCTTCAATCGTTCGCACAGGATGCGGAGTTCGGGTGGTAGAGAAGCGATGACATATCCCAAATCAATGGAAAGTTCCAAACGCTCGCTTGATGTGTGTGAAAGTCGCCCTGTTTGACGTAGGTATTCGTCCATATCGTAGACTTCCAGACGTTCGACGCTTCCGCCTTCGCCTACATCGAGTCTGTCATTCATGGATGCTGTGCAAAGACGCCAGTCTCGCTTTCCAACGACACGTTCTTCGACAATTGTGGATACCCTATACTCCACGATGCGGGTAATGAACGTATTTCGTTGCGCCTTGCTTGAATCGTATTTGGGAAGAATACATAATAGATTGAGCATCATTTCTTGCTCCAAATCTTCACGATCGGATTCGGTGAATCCTACGCTTCCGATCAGCTGTCTTGCCTTGTGTTTGATAATCCGGACTGCGTATTCTTCAATTCCGTCATAACGGTTTTTGAATTCCATTTGAGCCTCCTCGGCCTCGAGGAGGAACTCGCGTGGGTGTCTGCCAAAATCCGGATAGCTGAAACGAAAAAAAAGGAGGTGCTGCGAGTTCGCCGGTTAGGCGACACCCACAACGACCTCCGCTCTGCGGCCAGTCTATTGTCTGGTGTTAAACGGTTGTGTTTTTCGGGGCTAATTCAGACACGAAGAACGTATGTTGCAGTCATGCGTACAGGTAATCCGTCGTCAATCATAAGTTCCCGGATAGAGAGTGACTGCTCCCGGTCGAATACCTCGAACAATTCCACCACTTTCTTCTTTATGATGAGACCGTCATTCCTGCGTGAAGCGTTCGGTCCGTTGTCCTTGCCGAACAAAAACAGACTCAACATTGTGGGCATTGGATCAAAGACGGGCTCGCCTTCCCGAACCTGCAATCCCTCAATCCGTCCGAAGTTGATATCCTGCATCACTTCCAGTAGTTTTCTCCGCGGAGCGGAGATGTCTCGCTTGTTGGTCTCCATCCTGTTGTTGATTTTTGGACTGAGACCGGTTTCGGAGTGGCATCTACGAACGTGTCGTTTCATTATTTGCCTCAATGTTTTCTGAATTTGGAAATCACTAAACTTATGAAGTAAAAATAATCTTTTGAAGGATGGATTTGTAGGTCAGGTTAAAAATGGATGCGACAGGTTGGAAATGAGGTTCGGTGGAATTCAGGTGTGGTAAGGCAATTGCAGATGAAGAATTCAGGAGATAAGACAGGTTGAAAAAAGATAAGACAGGTTTCAGAATCAGTTGGTTTGGAAGGGACGCGCTGCCACAGTGAAAGGGTTGATCCGGTATCCATAATCGCCTTCGGCCTGACCCTTCCAGCGGCAAGTTTGGATAATGTCTTCCCTGTCGATAGGTAAACCGAGCTTCTTTTTCACGGTGGTTTCAATATCCGTCTGGAGGCGGTTGATGGTACGACGAATGTTCATCTCGTCCTCGATGCACTTGCCCGTGGGGGATTCGAGTTCCTGTATCAGGTCTTTAATGCTGATGAATCTATATCGTTCCGGCAAAAGTGCCTGTTTCAAATCATGGAGGTATCGGTCCCAGAGTACGCGGAATATCTCGTATCGTGTACTGGCTTGTGGTGCAACGACGATCTCACCTTCCACGCGTACAACGTTGGAGCCTGCTTCGACAACGAATCGGCGGTTCTCCACGGATGATTGTTGAGACTCAATCACAATCGGTGCCGGACCCTTTGTGTAAACCGGTACCGACACGTTCATGACCGATGGTGGAGGCCCGGAAGCTGCGTGCTCGTGCAGGATATTCTCAAGGTCCACCATACCTGACACCACATCCGCCAACGAAACACGTTGCAACCACTCCTCTTCCAGGAAGCGCTCCTCGAATCCCTTCGGATTCACCACGATGTAACAGGTGGGATGTGTGGCTGCCCAGTCACGAGTTAGAAACTTTTCCTCTGCGCAGTAGTCCGCGATGCACACAACCACGCCCAGGTCGCCGAGATCAACGCGGTAAACAGCATCGGCGATTCTTCTTACGTTCTCGTTGAGTTTCGTGAGCTGCGCGGATATATACGATTCTACTCCTTGGGCAGAGACCTCCGTATACAGCTCCCTGTGGTGCCGTTTGCGGTAACATTTTGGGAAGACCGGCCGTTCGCAATCAGGGCAGCGGTATTCGTAGCCTGATTCGTCCAGACCGTCCTTGAGATATATCCGCCCGAGACAATACCGGTTCTTCGGAGGAAAATCGGAATCTTTCGGATCCGCGCAAAGCACGTACTCCCGAACCCGCGTCTCCACAAGACCTGCTTTCCAAAGGTGTTTCGCCGCCTCAAGCAGTTTCTTTGTAGGATTCTGGATAATCGCTCCATTCCTGAGAAGTTTGGCGGCTTCTTCGCGGTCAACGCTTGAAACGCTTTTCCGTCGAGAGGATCGTGATCCCATGAATGTCCCTCAAGTAACCTTCGAATGCACGCCGTTCAATTGCGTTCAGCCTGTGATCAGAGTAGCGCACTATGTATTCGTCGTCAGTGTCTTCAATCTTCTCGAAGATTAGGCTGACACGTTTTTTGTGATAATAGACCTTGATGCTTTCTATATTCTCGATTTCGGATAGGATACTACCCACCGCCTTCTCGAAGTGTACAATTGCGTCACCTATTGGATTTGAATCTGGCTTTGTGATCTTTAGCTTAGGAGAGCCTTCCAGTGCGGAATTCAGCACAACTATCTCCACTAACAGAAGTTCACCGGTTTTGGCTTTCTGCAGGATGTCCAAAAAACGCCCCAGTTGTTTTGCATAGGTGACCCGGCTCTCATTTTCGTACTCGCACGACCTACCGTAGTAGCCGGAAACGAGACGGTTAGCTATCTCGAGGGGGACACTGACGCTCACCGACGAAATGTCCACGCGCTTGGCACCGTCCGTAAAATCAAGGATGATCCATTCTGGACGATAACCATGGATTATTCCTCCCCCCCCTGAGCACAAGGCTCGGACGCTCCGCCCGACGGATGAAAACGAGATTGTG
>JAVCDD010000046.1 GCA_030765125.1 Candidatus Hatepunaea meridiana | reverse complement strand
CGTCCACTTAATAATACCGGAGTAGAAAAGCTTTCTGCGTTCTCGTACGGTGGCGCATGCGTATCTGCCTGCGAGCGCGCAGCAAGCTTCGCTACTCCGGCTGAGCTAAAGGCATAACCGATTAAAAAGAATATTAAACAAGTGAAAAACAGGAGGATATTGAAATGAAAAGCGGCTATACAATTAACGACGCAGAGTGGGATAACAGAGAGCATGATTGGACAGGCAAGTCGTTTTATTTTTTACCTTTAACCTATATTTTCTATATTCCGCTTGGCCTGGGATCAAAGTTAGATAGCCTTAATCGTGAAGCGCGGCAGGCTGGGTATAAGATATTAGGAAAGATGGTTCTAATTGAACACGGTATGTTCAAGGGACGTGTAGCAATTGAGGTAGAGAAGCTGGATAATTTCGATGCTAATCGACTTGATTTTGACGATAAAACTAAAGTCTATACAATGGTTTATACAGGAAGCCCCGCTCAGATTGGACAGGGTATCAAACGCTTGACCGAACGGGTCGTTTCCCGGGGAGCTATGTCGCCACGATCAATTTTTTATATGTACTCCCCAAAAACCGCAAGCGGTGTTTATAAGACTGTAATTTTTGCGTTGACGTAAAAAAAGTGAGCAAGTAAGAAAGTGAATAGTTTCATTTTTTTCTTACTCTTTTACTTGCTAAATTGCAAACTGCAAACTAAAAGAACGGAGATACTTAATTGGACGATAAAGTTCGTGCAGTGTTAGATCGAATTAGATGGCTTGGTCATGCGAGCTTCAAGCTGACCGGATTCAAGACGATCTATATTGATCCTTGGAAACTGCCCGAAGGTGTGGGCGGCGATGGTGACCTTGTGTTGGTAACACACGATCATTACGATCATTGTTCACCTGCCGATATTAAGAAGGCGTTAGGTTCGGGAGGTTCGGTTTTGATGGCGGAATGCTGTCGGAATAAATATTCCAAAGCTGACAAATATACACTGCCCTGGATCAAGCACGAGATCGCTGGGATTAAAGTCTACGCCACCGCGGCATATAATATTAACAAGCAGTTTCATCCCAAGGAATTAGGGCACGTCGGTTACGTGATCGAACTTGATGGAGTCAAGGTATACCATTCCGGTGATTGCGATGCCTTTCCACATATGAGGGATATTACTTGTGATATTGCCTTGCTGCCGGTTTCGGGAACTTACGTAATGGATCCATTGGAAGCGGTTGACGCCTGCGATATGCTGAAACCACAAGTAGCGATACCGATGCACTGGGGTGATCCGGAAGTGGTTGGAACCAAGGCTGATGCAGAACGGTTTGCCAAACTGGCTTCCTGTGAGGTTGTAATACTTGATCGTAAGTAGACGCGACACTTTTGTTGCATTTCTCTTTATTAACCGCAGATTATGCAGATTAAACAGATTATGATTGGCATAATTCCAGCCCGGTACGCTTCGACCCGTTTCCCGGGGAAGCTGCTGGCTGATTTGAATGGCAAACCTGTCTTGCAGTGGACATGGGAGCAGGCTTGTAAGGTGAAATCGCTGGATCGGGTGGTGATCGCGGCTGGTGATGAAAGAATAGCTGATGCAGCTCGCGGATTCGGTGCGGACGTTGTCGATGTCTTCAAGGATTATGCGAGCGGCAGTGACAGGATTGCAGAAGCTGTGAATAAGCTTGAGGCTGACGGAGAGCGTTTTGATATTGTGGTGAACATCCAGGGTGATGAGCCATTGTTGAACCCGGATGATGTTGACATAGCTGTTACGCGGCTTCAGCGCTATAAAGATGCAGGTGTGGCGACACTGGCAGCGCCGATTACCGATGAGGATGAATACCGCGATCCATCGGTTGTCAAGTTGGTAGCCGACGAGGGCGGACGAGCGCTTTATTTCTCAAGGACGCCGATTCCGTATCTGAAGGATTTCGAGACAGGATTAGTGTTCAAACATATCGGTCTTTACGTTTACCGCAGGAAAGTGCTTGCCAATTTCACGCAATGGCAGCCCTGTAAGATAGAAGAGATTGAGCGGTTGGAACAGTTGAGGCTGCTGTATTATGGTGTTAAGGTGGCTGTGGTTGTGGTTGAAGCGAATGGCGTGGGGGTTGATACGGAGGAGGATTTGGAAAGGGTGAAGGAATTCATCAATGGGAGGAGTAATGATTAGTTCTATCAGAATACAAGGTTTCAAATCTATTGTCGACCAGAAGATAGATTTGGGATTGTTTAATGTATTGATTGGCGCTAATGGTTGTGGGAAGACGAATATATTGGAAGCGATAGGCGTTCTAAGTGCTGCTGCCTATGGATCTATTGAAAGGGAATCCCTGCGTTATCGAGGTGTCCGACCGGGTAAACCAACTCTATATAAATCATCATTCAAAGGGAAGAGATTTCGCCGATATATTAAACTTGAAGCTGAAACATCTAATGGCGCTTATTATATGGCTTCGTTGGATAACCCTATTAAAACGCCAACAGCAAAGTGGGGATTCAGTCATGAAGAATTGAAAGAAAGTGGTAAAAGAGTGATGACTAGAGCTCCAGGAAAATATAAAATATATAGTGATTCACTGGATTCTAATATATTAAAACATCCGATATTTGCAGAATTTAACCGTAATAAAGGTTTGGCTAGTTTTACGACTATTAAAGAAACACCAAGAGCGAAAGATTTAATTAATCAACTGGATAGTTATGCCATCTATACACCAATAACTGAAGTACTTCGTAGTCTTTCTCCTGATAGATTGGAAAGAGCACCAATTGGATTAAGTGGGGGTGGATTAGCACAAGCAATAAGCGAGATTGAGAATCATTCAGACCATAAAATCGGTGATATAAGTATAGGAGAGATACTTGAATTTACAGAATGGACTGAATATTTCGTTACTTCTCATCATATGAGGTTTGCAACAGTTAGTGAATTGTCATCTCAAAGTAAAGAACCACCATTATTGCTTTTTATGGATAAATATATGCGAAGTGGAAGAAATATTCTGAACTCAAGAGATGTAAGCGAGGGAGTCTTATATGTTTTATTCATCATTGTATTACTATGTCATCCTGACGCTCCGAAGTTCCTTTCGATAGATAATTTCGACCAGACAATGCATCCGCGTCTGAGCAGAGCAATATCTGAATTTTTGACTGATGAACTAATTGAGAGAAATGACAGGCAGTTCATTGTTACAACACACAACCCTCTTGCTTTAGATGGACTGGATATAAGCGATGATAGAATCAGGTTGTTTGCAGTTGAAAGAAATGATTTTGGCGCAACAGAAATCAGGAGAATCCAATTATCAGACGATGCTCTAAAGCTCATTAAGGATGACGAATGGGTACTATCTCAATTATGGGTTGAAGGTATGCTGGGTGGTGTTCCTGAATTGATCTGAAGGGGTTGCTATATGCGTATCGGAATCGTTGCTGAAGGGAACACCGATTTTCCTGTTATTATGAAAATAATCAATTCGTTGATGGCTGATGCGCAGTGCAAAAGGCTATCTCCACCACCTCTAAAGGGTGTTGGTGGCTGGACCAGTGTCAGAGCCTGGTGTCGCAGGAATAGGAAAACATTAAAGGCAAAACTGAGTCTTAGAAAAATTGACATACTTATATTACAGATAGATGCGGATGTTGCAGGTGAATTGAAGATTGCAGAACCATGTCCACCTGCATCGGATACAACTGAAAAACTCAGAAAACTCATCATTGAGGATTGGTTAGGCATTGATACTATACCGCCTTATGTCATACTATGTATACCATCATTGAGGATTGAAGCTTGGATAGTCGAAGCACTAATACCAGGTATTAAGAATATTGAGTGTTCGAATAGAATTGAAGAGATAATGATTTATTATAATGCTATTACGGAACGAGTTAGAAGAAATAAAAAGAGTACGCGGAAATATAAAGAATTAGCTAAAATAACGGCAAAGAAATTAGACATTATTAGTGCTGTCTGTACAGAAGCGGACCATTTCAGGCAGGATATTGAGAACGCATTTAATAATCCATTAACCTGATTATCCGTTAAAGGAGTCCCATTTTGCCTCGTTCACTCAAAACAAAAACCAAATTCATATTCTTCACCGGTGGAGTAGTTTCTTCGCTTGGTAAGGGCATTGCTGCCTCTTCGTTGGGCAGGTTGCTCAAGGCACGTGGTCTGAGTGTGACCATAATGAAGTTGGATCCATATATTAACGTTGATCCCGGTACGATGAATCCTTATCAGCATGGTGAAGTATACGTTACCGACGACGGCGCTGAGACCGACCTTGACCTCGGACATTATGAGCGGTTTCTCGATATCTCTATGGGAAAGCTTAATAATGCTACTACCGGTCAGATTTATGAGAAGGTCATCGCTCGAGAACGGAGAGGCGATTACCTGGGCGGTACGGTTCAGGTTATTCCGCATATCACCGATGCAATTAAAGAGGGTATCTGCACACTTGCAAAGAGCGATGGAGATTGGGATGTAGTGATCGTTGAGATCGGCGGTACAGTCGGAGACATAGAAAGTCAACCTTTTCTTGAGGCAATCCGTCAGATGGGGCTTGAGCTTGGTCAACGTAATGTGGCCTATGTTCACCTTACATTAGTTCCATATATTCCCACTTCCGGTGAGATGAAGACCAAGCCGACCCAGCATTCGGTTAAAGAGCTGCGTGAGATTGGTATTCAGCCGGATGTTCTTATATGCCGCACTGAGCACAATCTGGATAAGAAACTCAAGCATAAAATAGGAATGTTCTGTTCGGTTCCGGATAATGCAGTAATCGAAGCTATTGATGCTGAAAGTATATATGAAGTTCCTCTTAACCTTGAGAGAGAAGGACTTAGCAAAATCCTTATTAAACAATTAGGTTTAAAATGTAGTAAACCGGATTTGGACGACTGGAAACAGACATTAGAACAATGGCAGAATTTAACTAATGAGGTTGAGATTGCGATTTGTGGTAAATACACAGGATTGCACGATTCTTATAAGAGTATCATTGAATCCTTTGTGCATTCAGGTATTGTAAACGATACACGGGTAAAACTTAGATGGGTTAATTCTGAAAAGGTGACTGAAAACAAAGCAGATAAGTTATTAGAAGGTGTATCCGGTGTGCTCATTCCTGGTGGTTTTGGAGATCGAGGTTTTGAGGGGAAAATTGCTGCCGTTCAATATGTCAGAGAAAATAATATTCCATTCTTCGGGATATGTCTCGGTTTACATTGTGCTGTTGTTGAGTTTGGGCGTAATATAATTGGTTTGAAGAATGCTAATTCCTTTGAGTTTGCACCAAGAACGAAGTATCCGGTGATTGTGTTGTTAGATGAGCAGAAGAAGATTACAAAAAAGGGAGGAACGATGCGGTTGGGAGCGATGCCGTGTCATATCCAACCAGGATCTAAAGCATACAAGATATATGGTCAGGAATTGATAAACGAGCGTCATCGTCATCGTTATGAATTTAATGATATGTATAAGAAGCAGTTTGAGAAAGCAGGTATGCGCTTTGGCGGGCTTTCACCAGATCATAAATTAGTGGAAATGGCAGAGATACCGGATCATCCCTGGTTTGTCAGTTGTCAGTTCCATCCTGAGCTAAAGAGCAGATTCACCAAGCCACATCCACTGTTCCGTGATTTTGTTAAGGCAGCGTTAGCATATAAAAGCAAGTAGACGCGACACTCCTGTTGCGTGGATTTATATCCGCAGATTACGCAGATTAAGAAACCCTTTTATGCAATCATTATTACTGGCATATCATGAATTGTTTATAGAGCATGATGCAGGCCCAAGTCATCCTGAACGACCGGAACGTATCAGTACGGTTATGAATGCGATAAAGTCTACACCCTGGTATGAGAATGTTAGAATAGTTGAAGCTCGGGAAGCAAATCCAGAGGAAGTTGCTTTAATACATAATCCTCTATATTTTAATGCTATGCGTCGATTATGCGAGGCAGGTGGTCAGTATTTACCGTCAATGGAGAGCAATATTGGACCGGAATCCTATCCTGCAGCATTGCGTGCCGCTGGCGCTGGATTAACTTTAAGCGATGGGATTATGAACGGGAAATCCAATATTGGCTTTGCACCGACACGCCCACCCGGTCATCACGCAACTAAAGAAAGACCGATGGGTTTCTGCATATTTAACAATATTGCAATTACAGCTAAGTATCTTATTAATAAATATAATATTGACCGCATTTGTATTATTGATTTCGACGTGCATCATGGAAACGGTACTGAAGAGGCATTCTGGTATGATCCAAGAGTTCTATATTGCAGTTTACACCGGGATAATTTATTCCCTTATAATAAAGGAAGACAGAACGATACCGGCGAGAAGGAAGGTAAGGGATTCACAATAAATATTCCGTTACATGCCGGATGTGACAACGAGGCCTTCATCAAGGCATTTGATCGTTATATTGTCCCTAAAGTAGAGGAATTCGAACCGCAGATTCTGTTGGCTTCTGCGGGTTTTGATGCTCATATTAGGGATATAATCGGCGGAATGAGATTAACTGGAGAAACTTACGCAGCCATTGCTGAGCGGTTGCTGAAACTTGCCAGTGCAAGCGCCGAAGGAAGAATAATATCTCTCCTTGAAGGCGGATATGATCTTGAAGGATTGGTAGAAGGTGTTTTGAGTTATCTCGGTCGTTTGATTGAGGGCTGATGGATAAGGTAAGACTTAAAAAACTGCGTTTTTATGCATACCACGGTTGTCATAAGAAAGAGCGCGAGCAAGGTCAGATAATCGAGTTGGACATTGAACTGATTGGCAGTTTGGCGAGAGCAGGTGTAACGGATGATATTAGCGACACTTTCGATTTTGATAAGATACTTGAGATTGCCACTGAAACAATTACAGGTACTAAATACAATTTATTGGAAGCCTTGGGGGAGCACCTCTGCCGAAGGATTATCGTATGTTACCCGGATGTCCGGGTAAAGCTTGTGTTACGTAAACCGGATCCACCCGTTAATGGTGAACTTGAGTGTGTTGAGGTTGAGATTGTGCGACCATGACGGATTGACAGTGGGTGAGACTAAAACTACATACATATCAGCGGGTTCGAACTTAGGAGACCGAAAAGAGCATTTAACTATTGCTATTGATAAACTGTCGAAGACTCCTGATATTGAGGTTGTAAACGTCAGCAGCCTCTATGAAACCGAGCCTTGGGGGATGAAGGATCAACCGGATTTCCTGAATTGTGTAATTAAGATTAAAACGACTTCAGCGCCTGAGCGACTACTTATAGTTCTTAAAGCGATTGAGAAGAGTATTGGTCGTAAGGAAAGTAATGAAAGATGGGGTCAGCGTGAAATAGACCTGGATATTATAATCTATGGATGTGAAGTTATAGACTCACCAGAATTGACAATACCTCATCCAAGACTTGCCGAACGATGTTTTGTGCTGGAACCTTTATCGGATTTATGCCCGGATCTGGTTGTTCCGGGTTTGGATTTAAGTGTTAAACATATATTAAAGGGATGCTCTGATTCAAGATCGGTTAAATTAAATAACAAGGATTGGTTATTTTGAGCATAATAAGAGGAACATATATTGCTGTAGAGGGTTCTATCGGGGTTGGTAAAACATCTCTGGCGCGGATAATTGCTCAGGAAATGGAAGCAAAACTCGTGCTGGAAGATGAGATAAAGAATCCTTTTTTACCTGATTTTTATCGTGATCCGCACAGGTTTGCACTGAGAACACAATTGAGTTTTTTGCTTTACCGACATGAACAGCAATCAAGTTTAAGTCAACTAAGCTTGTTTCAAATGGCAATAGTGTCCGATTATATCTTTGATAAGGATCGGATATTTGCCAACCTTAACCTGGATGAAAGAGAACTTAAACTTTACAATCAGGTGGCGGATCTATTGGAAAGCGACGTTTTAACACCGGATCTGGTGATTTATCTGCAGGCGTCACCGGAACGGTTACTCACTAACATCCGAATACGTGACATTGATTATGAAAGATCAATAACAATAGAATATCTCAAAAATCTTTGTGAAGCTTACAGTCAGTTCTTTTTTCATTGGGATAAATCACCGTTATTGATTGTTAATGCAACGCGTATGGATTTTGTGAATAATGAAAAACATCGTCAGATGTTACTAAAAGTTGTGAAAGAGATGCCTGCAGGAACATCATATTTTAATCCGGAGACTTGACATGGGTCGTTTTATAGCACTAATATTAGTGTTTTATTTTGCATTTGCTTTTTCGCGATTTTTCCTTAGACTATTTGGAGTTTCAAAATCCACGACAGATAGCCGAAAACCGGAAAAAGAATCTACGCCTCCCTGGAATAAAGAGGATGTAATGGATGCAGATTATGAGGATATAAAGTAGTAACGATCACATTGGAGGGCAGACATTCCCGATCCTTGTGTAAAAAGTGTGACCGCCCGCTGTCAGACGCCCTCGTCTGACAGCGGACTTTGGAGGGATTTTACACATTAATGATTCTTGTCTACCACTATGTGAAAACGCTATATGAACCAATAAAATAACTCCCTATATAGCTGGGATTTCCGAGAATTGAAAAAGTAACTGACAGGAATGTTAGTTCGCCCATACGTTACTCAACAAAGTAGTATTAAATAATGGAGATCAAAACTTGAAAAAAATCATAGAAACTATTGAAGCGCCTTCAGCTATTGCATCATATAGCCAGGCGGTTTTATACGAGGGCAGCAAGTTGCTCTTTTGCTCGGGTCAGATAGGAATGGATCCGATTACAGGCGAATTAGTGTCAGGAGGGATAACTGCACAGACCGAAAGGACTATGAATAATATGAAAGCTGTTCTCGAGGCTGCAGGTACTTCTATAGAAAGGATTATAAAAGCAACTATATATTTTGTTGATATGTCTGATTATGCGGCAATAAACGAGATATATGGACGCTACTTCAGTCATAAACTTCCAGCCCGGGCTGCCGTGCAGGTTTCTGCTCTCCCAAAGGGTGCACTAATTGAAATTGAATGTATCGCTGCATTTTAATTGGTTTTAGCGCTTTCATAGTTTTAGGGTTTCATACTGTTAGTCAGGCTTGGGACAAGTCCGACTACAGAGTCCTTGATTGTAGTTACGGTTGTCTCAATAATGACAGTCAGCTTGATTCCAAATCTACCTTTTTAGCGTTGAATAAAGAAGTTGAGAATCTAAACTGGCGCCCTTCACCTACTGGTGCAGCCTTGCGATCGCTTGTTTTGCCGGGTTGGGGGCAGATTTATGTTAAACAACCGCTTAAGGCTGTAATATATGCCGGTATTCAACAAGGATTTATGTACGGGATTTACCGACAGCATAATCTTTATAAATATCATTCTGCACGTGATGAAGACGGTATTGCAGATTTCTATCACAACGACCGCAACCGGATGGGGTGGTATTTAACAGCAGCGATACTTATGTCCGTTATGGACGCTTATGTTGAAGCCCATCTTTATAAGTTTGATGTATCAGATAAGTTGACAATTATGGACGAAGGGAATGGATTTTTAGATTCTGGTATCCAAATTAATTTCTTCTGGAGATTACCTTGATTGATCGAGACACTGCGCTTGAATTAGTAAACAAAAGTGTGAGTAACGAAAACCTCATCAAGCACATGATTGCTACGGAGGCGGTGATGAGGGCGTTGGCGTTCCGAGCTGGAGAAGACGTGGATCTATGGGGTATAACCGGACTGCTTCACGATCTCGATTATGATGAAACGGTAAACGATTTTCCACGACACGGCTATCGCACAGCAGAGATACTCGAAAGTCAGCTTCCTCCTGAGGCGCTTCACGCTATAAGGGCGCACCCGGGTCATATACCTCCCGAGTCGAGCTTTGCCTGGGCGTTATTTTGTGCCGATCCAATTACAGGGTTGATAACGGCAGCATCGTTGATGCATCCATCGCACACTTTAGCCGGATTGCAAGTCAAGTCAGTCAAGAAACGGTTCAAAGACAAACGCTTTGCTGCCGGAGCCAGCCGGGAACAGATATTAACCTGCAGTGAAATAGGATTGGAAAAGGATGAATTTCTGGAGCTTGCTCTGAATGCAATGCGTGGGGTTTCTGATCAGCTTGGGCTTTGAATTTTCTCCACCACGAAGGTCACAAAGAGCACGAAGGTTTGTATGGTACAGAGAGCGCCGCGCAATAGAACTATCAACTTATCAGACACAGATTACTTACACTATGAAGAACGCTTGCTGCGCCTGAGTAGACCTGTTTTGTTAGATAAGATAATTAATCGTACGATTTGTCAGGATGTTTTTGAGATACTTGATTGGATGCCTGCTAACTCAATTGATCTTATTTTTGCGGATCCACCTTATAATCTAACTAAATCATTTAATGACCTTGCTTTTCAGAAAATACCTTTAAATGAATATGAGAAGTGGTTAAATTTGTGGATTCCCAAGCTTTTACGATTACTTAAACCTACATCGTCAATCTATATTTGCGGTGATTGGCGTTCTTCAGCGGCCATACATACTGTTTTAGAAAAGTACTTCATAGTAAGAAATAGAATAACCTGGGAACGAGAAAAGGGGCGCGGCGCAAAGAAGAACTGGAAGAATTGTTCTGAAGATATTTGGTTTGGAACAGTATCGGATGACTACCGATTTAACTTAGAGTCGGTTAAACTCAATAGAAAAGTACTTGCGCCATATACTCATAATAACGGGAAGCCCAAGGATTGGGAAGAAACTGATAATGGGCGGTTTCGGATAACCCATCCTTCTAATATTTGGACAGATTTGACTGTTCCTTTCTGGTCAATGCCGGAGAATACCGACCATCCTACTCAGAAACCAGAGAAGTTACTGGCGAAGATCATACTTGCAAGTTCGCAAGAAGGTGACATTATATTTGACCCATTCCTTGGAGCAGGAACGACGTCGGTTGTGGCAAAGAAGCTTAACCGTCAATATATTGGGATTGAAATTGATGAAACATACTGTTGTCTGGCTGAAAAACGATTGGAAATGGCAGATGCTAATGATTCAATTCAGGGATATTCAGATAGTGTGTTTTGGGAAAGGAATACATCGGCAGGTCAAAAATTGAAACATCGTTCATTACATTTATTTTGAAAACAGAAACAACAGACAAACCTCACCCGAATTGCGCTGTAATAGGCGTTTGGGGTATTCCTGAAGCATCTACGATAGCTTATCTTGGGTTATGTGCGCTTCAGCATCGTGGTCAGGAAGCCGCTGGAATCGTTTCTTCCGATGGTAAACATCTGTTTCGTCACGCACGGATGGGACTTGTGGCGGATGTGTTTAAAAGACGCGATATACTCGAAGGGCTGCCAGGAAAAAATGCTATCGGACATAACAGGTATTCAACGACCGGTCCTTCGAGTGGTAACAATGTACAACCATTGCTTGTTGAAGACCGCATCGGACCGATCGCAATGTCGCATAACGGCAATCTCGTAAATTACAGTGAGTTAAGAAGGTTTCTGGAGGAAGAGGGTTCACTGTTCAGGACTTCGAGTGACAGTGAGCTGATACTGCAATTAGTTGCCCGTTCACATGCAAAGACTTTAGCCGGTCGTCTGATGGAAGCGCTGAAAGTAGTACACGGTGCTTATTCTCTTGCTTTGTTGACTAAAGATGGATTGATAGCGGTACGTGATCCACACGGTTTCCGACCGCTTTGCATTGGCAGAAGAGAAGGTGGTTGGGTTATTGCTTCGGAATCCTGTGCTCTGGATTTAATCGGCGCTGAGTATTTACGCGATGTCAATCCGGGTGAAATGGTTTTAATTAATGATAATGAAATGCGCAGCATCCAGTTTGCACCACAGGAAAGAAGACGACACTGTATTTTTGAATTTATCTATTTCTCCAGACCTGACAGCCGTGTGTTTGGTGATAATGTTGATAAGACTCGCAGGAGATTAGGGCATAATTTAGCTAAAGGTCACCCGATTAAAGATGCAGATATTGTGATTTCAGTCCCCGACTCAGCAAATACTGCTGCGCTTGGTTTCTCACATGAGTCTGGAATTACATTTGAAATAGCGCTTATTCGTAATCATTATATAGGACGTACCTTTATCGAACCGGAACAAAGGATGCGCGACTTTGGCGTCAAGATAAAGTTCAATCCGGTTGTAGGTGTGCTTAAGGGCAAGAGCGTGGTGGTCGTTGAGGATTCCATAGTAAGAGGAACAACGTTAAAGAAATTGGTACGGCATATCAGAGATGCAGGAGCTCGCGAAGTCCATGTTCGAGTTAGTTCACCACCGATTATCAACCCTTGTTTTTATGGTATGGACTTCCCAACTAAAGATGAGCTGAAGGCGGCTTGGAGTTCAGTTGAAGAAATAAGGGAATTCACCGGAGCGGACACACTTGAATATCTTAGCGTTAAAGAGTTGCTTGAATCTGTTCCACATGACAATGGTCAGGATTATTGCACTGCTTGTTTTACCGGCGATTATCCAATACCTATAAACAAAGAGGACGATCCTGTTAAGTTCAAGTGAAAAAAGGGTATCCATTACTTTTCAGGGTGGGGCGTTTGTAAAAATATTTGATTCAATATTTGTTCTTCGCCCAACTCTGATGTTTCCATTATTTACAATGGTTCTCATCGGTCATCACATTGCATTGGTGAGTAATTCAGGATTAGACTCAGGATTTATTCCGTGTTTAGGATGGGAACGATGGGTTTTACTAATATTTGCGCTATGTTCTTGTTTTGGATTAGTGTATGTTCTCAATCAAATACGTGATCGAAAAAGTGATAGTGATAACGGAAAACTTTTTCTAATTGCTGGAAAAACACTAAGCTGCAAACATTTGATAATTGAAGCAGTAATATTAGCGCTTCTTTTCCCAATAGCTCTTCTTCTTGCAGGTTTTGGGAATCTTATTATCTGGATTCTGCTGATGTTCTTATTCGCGGGGATTCTATACAACTTTACTCCATTCGAACTCCAGAACAATCCTGTAGGCGGATTAATAGCGGGTGTTATTGGTGCTTGGTTGTTGATTAAGTCGGGTAGTATGATTGTCGGTATTTCGATTAATTGGCAGATGTACTCTCCTTATTTAATTGCTTTTAGTTCCGCTTGTATATTGACCAGTTTACTTGACAAGAAAGGGGATGAGGCAAATGGTAAGAGAACATTTACTGTTGTTTTCGGTGAAAGAAAAACTATCTTGATAGGCTTAGTGGGTCTAATCATTACTGCAGCTTGGGGAATATACAATAAAGATTGGATTATTGCTGTACCGGCTATCATTTCCACGCCGATATTATTTTGGGCGTGGCATCATAATGATATTACAAAAGCTGTAATAGCTAATAAAACCGCAATTTTTTCGTTATCAGTGGCAATTGGTTTATTTTATCCGGTCTATTTAATTGTTATAGTCTTGTACTATTATTTTGCGCGTTGGTATTATGCGCATAGGTTGGGATTAAGATATCCTTCTTTTTGGAGTTAGATAAGAATAAAAAAACTATGGAAATAAATACTATCAGCGAAACAAAAACAGTCATACCAATACTTATTGAGCCGCAAAAATGCGACCTTTGTGGCGCCTGTATCGGAGTTTGTCCTCCGGATTGTATTGTATTAACGGATCATACACTTGCGATTATCGGTTTGAAATGTATACTGTGTAGGATTTGTCTTTCTGCTTGCCCGGTGGGTGCTTTAGAATGGAACAGTGACAATGATAATACAAAGATGTTAAAATCGGTTGAAAATTATGATAGATGACAAGTATGATATAGTCGTAGTGGGTGGTGGACCTGCCGGTACAATGGCAGGCGCCGCTGCAGCGAAGGCTGGAGCAAAGACACTCATCCTTGAGCGCGATGCTGTCTTCGGGATTCCGGTGAGATGTGCTGAAGGTGTAGCGGTATTTCATTTGAAGCGTTTCTTTGATATAGATGAGAAGTATGTTGCAGCGCGATTGGAAGGTGCTGTATTGCACGCACCGGATGGAAGTGAGGTCCCAGTTGCCAGTGAAGACTTCGGAATGATTCTTGAACGAACACTTTTTGACCGCTGGCTGGCTGAGAATGCTGCAAGAGCCGGTGCTGCCCTCCTTACAAAAAGCGATGTAGATGGTCTTATTAACCCAAACGGCAGAGTAGAGGGAGTTTATTTCACCCGATTGAATAAGCGTTACAAGGTTAAAGCTGATGTTGTGATTGCTGCTGACGGTGTTGAATCACGGGTAGCGCGCTGGGCTGGAATACCAACACATTTGAAGCCGGTAGATCTGGAAAGTACCTACCAATATTTAGTTGTTGGCATAGATGACGACCATAATAACATTCATATATATTTAGGAAATGAGATTGCACCGGGTGGATATGTATGGGTTTTTCCAAAAGGAAAAGGTATTGCGAACGTCGGAATAGGTGTGTTGACCAAGTATTGTGACGGTGGGACAGCATTCAGGAAACTGAATGAGTTTATTGCAAATCGTTATGGTAAAGTATCTATTATCGGGGAAGCGGCTGGTGGTGTGCCCGTTGCACGTCCTTTGAAAAATCCTGTAAAAGATGGATTCATGATAACAGGCGATGCAGCGAGACATTGTAATCCTGTGTCCGGAGGTGGAATAGCTGCTGCTCTGATTGGTGGTAATGCTGCCGGTGAGGTTGCCGCTGCAGCAGTAGCCAAAGGGGACATTACAGAAAGCGCTCTTAAAGTCTATCTGAAGAGAATCGATAAGGACATTGTCAAATATCACCGAAGGACATATAGATTGAAAGAGGGTGTAATAAAGTTAACTGATGATATGTTAAACAAAACAGCACACAATGTACTTAAACTTCCTCCAGAGAAAAGAACTATAGTTAATATCTTTCTACGCGGACTTGCATCACAGCCTAAGTTGGCTGTTGACATAATTAAGGCTTTCATTTGAGTCAGAGCGGAGCAAAAATTCATAGGGTTCCAAGTGTAAGTGGTCATACACGGCTTGATAAGAATGATATTCTTAATCAGCTAAGACTATTGCCTAACTTAATTACGATATTCAGAGTAATACTTATCATACCGATCTTTATCCTGTATAGTAATCCTTCGCCAGGTATCTTATGGGTGGTTGTTTCGTTGATTATTATTTCTTATCTAACCGATTTTGCGGATGGTTTCTTTGCCAGGAAACTTGCGCAGCAATCCAAATTGGGGATGATTCTTGATCCGGTAGCAGATAAGATCTGGACGTTGGTGATGATCTACTTGCTATTTAGATATCGAGATCTGTCGTTATGGATTATGTCAATAATAATTATTAGAGATGTTGGAATTGTTTCTATCAATATACACGTATTCGTAAGAACCGGATCCGTAATGCCTTCAGATGAATTTGGGAGAAAATACTTGGTACTTATGGGTTTAATGGTTATTGGATATACGTTGAGAATACCCTATATTCACTGGTTAGCATACCTTATAGTCATTCTGGTTATGATAACCGGAAGTCGTTACTACATCGAATACCGAAAAAGGATGCATAATTATGATCCTTCTTTTGTTAAATCGAAGTAAATAAGATATAAGTGAGAAATAAATAGTAGAAGCGACATTCTTGTTGCTTCTACCATATTTTGAGGGAAACGCCATGTCGCAGACGATTCAACAAAGTAAAAAAATTAACACCACACTGCTCTTACTCGGAGGGCTCAAGCAAGCTTGAGCCCGATGAGGAACTAATATTTGGTATAATCTGCTCAAGCAAGCTTGAGCACTCCAGAGTAAGATGACACATTTTTCAAGCGAATTAATCAAGCGACAAGAGTGTCGCTTCTACTATTTATAAGGGAACTATATTGCCATTTAGCATTTACGATACACGTCAACGACGTAAAGTCCCATTTGAAACTATAGAACCGGGCAAGGTAAAGATGTACACTTGTGGACCTACAGTTTATAAGGACGCAACGATCGGTAATTTCAGAACTTATATATTTGAGGATTTGCTCCGTAGGACATTGAAGTATCTCGGATATCAGGTGATGCAGGTGATGAATATTACAGATGTTGATGATAAAACGATCAACGAAGCAAAGTTAACTGGAAAACCTCTGAATGAAATTACAAAACCGGTAATTGAGCAATTCTTTCGAGATATTGATCTGTTGAATATCGAAAGGGTTGAATATTATCCGTTGGCTACGCAACACGTTCATGAGATGATTGAACTAATCGAAAAGTTGCTTAGAAGTGGTAATGCTTACAGAATGGATGATTCAATATATTTCAGCATAACTTCTTTCCCTGAATACGGGAAACTCTCGGGAATGAAGCTTAATAAACTTAAATGTGGTGTTCGGATTGATGCAGATGAATATGAAAAGGATGATTCCAGAGATTTCGCGCTGTGGAAGGGCTGGACAGAGGATGATGGTGATGTTGGCTGGGATTCGCCTTTTGGTCGTGGACGCCCAGGATGGCATATTGAATGCTCGGCGTTATCAAGAAAATACCTGGGTGAGGAATTTGACCTTCATACTGGTGGTGTTGACAACATTTTTCCTCATCATGAAAACGAGATTGCTCAAAGCGTCGCCGCAACAGGTAAATCTTATGCTCAACACTGGATGCATTCAGCTCATTTAATGGTTGATGGTGAAAAGATGTCCAAATCGCTGGGCAACGTATTTACACTTACCGATCTGCTTAATAAAGGGAATTCGGTCAGGGCTTTGAGGTATGTGCTGATGGCAACTTATTACCGGCATCAACTTAACTTTACAAATGAAGCTGTTTCTGTGGCTAATAGTTCTCTAAAACGCCTGGATACATTATATCAAGCTGCGAAATTGGCTTCAGGTAGTGGCGCTGTCAGATACTTGATTCAAGAAAAACTTGAAATTACAAGGGATGATTTCAAGTCCAGCCTAACAGATGATTTGAATATATCCGAAGCTCTTGCGGCGCTATTCAAGTTGGTTACCAATGTGCATCAGGCAATAGGTGAAACGGCGTTAAATAGAAATGAAGGTATTGCAATAATGGATTTCTGGATGGATGTGGATCGTGTTTTAGGGTTTTTAGTTTCTAAGGAAACCGCATTTCCAGATGATATAGCACTGTTGATAAGGGAACGAATTTCGCTGAGATGCAATCGTATGTTTGAAAAAGCGGATAGATTTCGCGACGAACTTGCTAAGAAGGGGTTTCATTTGGAGGATACAAGCGACGGAACAGTGGTTATTTGGCAGGGAGGTAGAAAAATAATCAAATAAGAGACAGATAACACTTGACATTTCTATATTATTATATATATTAAAGAGTCTACTCAAAATCGCAATAGAATTCCCGCTTCAGATCGAGGCTGGATTTTTGTTATAATTGCTGGTGTAGCTCAGTGGTAGAGCAGCTGATTTGTAATCAGCAGGTCGTAGGTTCAAATCCTATCGCCAGCTCTGCTATAGGTCTGAATGGGTATCAGGGGAGATTCCCGAGTGGTCAAAGGGAACTGACTGTAAATCTGTCGGCGAAGCCTTCGGAGGTTCAAATCCTCCTCTCCCCACAATTGCGGGAGTAGCTCAGTTGGCTAGAGCATCAGCCTTCCAAGCTGAGGGTCGCGGGTTCGAATCCCGTTTCCCGCTCAATTAGTTAGATACCTTGTCAACCGATAGCTCGCGTAGCTCAGTTGGTAGAGCGCGTCCTTGGTAAGGACGAGGTCACCGGTTCAAATCCGGTCGTGAGCTCCGAACAAATGGAGTTAATCTAGGTTTATTATGAGTTATGATAATGTCCATATATTTTGGGATAACTCAAATATATGGGGTGGTGCAACTGATGTGGCAGCAGATAAGGAGCCCCAGGTTCCTTGGTATGCCATCAGAGTGTATTGGGAACACATTTATGATCTTGTCCTGAAGGATCGTAATGCCCTGACTAAAAAAATGGCAGGGTCAGTTCCGCCTCAAGCTGCTAATCTGTGGCCATATGCGGAAAAGATGGGATTTGATGTAAAACTTTTAAAAAGAGTACTTAATGGTGCCGGAACTATGCGAGAGCAGGCTGTTGATGAAATGTTGCATCTTAGCATTGCCGATACGATATTAGAACGGACTGGACCGGAAACAATAATACTACTGTCCGGTGATGGTAATGAAAGTAATACAGGGACAAGTTTTCCTCAACACCTAAGATATGCTCTCAAACGGAATTGGAAAGTTGAGGTTTACAGTTGGAGTCTACCACTGAATTATCGGAAATTCAATCAATTAAGGGATGAATTCCCCGATTTGGTGGAAATAATCGAGCTTGATTCTTACTATTTTTCACTAACTTTTGTGCAAGAAATAGTGTCCAGTGTTCCTGGTCGTAAAGTAGAACCTATTAGTAAGGTAAATTAGGAGTAAATTATGGCAAAAGAGAAATTTGTACGTGACAAACCTCACGTCAACATTGGAACAATCGGTCATGTAGACCATGGCAAGACGACTTTGACGTCAGCGATTACTCAGATCATGGCACGTAAAGGTTTTGCGCAGGAACGATCATTTGATTCGATTGATAACGCACCAGAAGAGAAGGCACGCGGTATAACAATTGCTACGGCACACATTGAAT
>JAVCDD010000332.1 GCA_030765125.1 Candidatus Hatepunaea meridiana | reverse complement strand
CTGCCGAGCAGCACCTCGCGGACCAGCCGCAGCGACTCATCGAATACCGGCTCACCGGCTCGGATGGTAAGATTCTCGATTCTTCCATAACTCATGTCCCGCATCAGGTCAAGCAAGCGCCTGCGGTTGCGGGATAGTTCTTGTCGTCTCATCTGAAGTTAATTCCCATTCTAACGAATTGTAGAAATGACATTGTACCCCTCTTACTTATACCAAGTGTTTTTTGAACGTAATTTGTGACATCAGTTTGGTGAATTTTTTCGAATGATTTGAAGATTGTCGCGACTTCAACGAATCGCACCCACCCTCCTATACTCTATACATACCCCAAACGAGTCGAAACTGTCCAAAGAATTCCCATGTTTTTCATAATGGTCATAAAATTTATTGTTTCGTCGCCTAAAAGAAAAGGATTAATTCATCCCGACACAAGAACGGGGGGGCAACGGGGATTTATTTGAGGGCTGGGACTGAAGTTTGGGATATCACACTGAGGGACGAAAATGAATTGATGCAGAACCGGACTCTATGCCGTCAAAAGCAACGGGGGGACAACGGGGATGTGAAATAGTCGAGATTTGGAATAACCGGCATGGACTTTGATTCGACCCGTTTGCAAAATCGGGTAGGAGGCGGGATTGCTCCCGCCGTCCTCCCACACCACCGTACGTACGGTTCCGTATACGGCGGTTCATGAAACACATTGAAGTCGATGCAGTTGATTAAGCAACGACACGAGACCAAGATTATCAAAGAAACGTTTGGGGAAAGCTTGGTTCATATGCGATGCCCCCGAGTTCCACCAGGCTCCACGCCCGTTAGAAACTGAGCGCCACGCCCGAACCTCGCCTAATCCCCGTTTAACCAAGTTCTTGAAACGAGTGTATGTTCGTTTCCATTGACGCCAAAGGATACAGCGCAGTTTGCGTCGTATCCAGCCATCAAGTTCCTCGAAAATACCTTTTACCTCAGCCAACCGAAAGTAATTGATCCAACCTCTAAGGATCGGTGTCAGACCCTCTATAAAACGACGAAGGTTGCGACCACGCCCACGACGAAATTCTTGGCGCAACTTAGCTTTCAGACGATCCACTACTGATGGCACTACTTTCAAGCGCGGTCGTTTGTGGAAAGTCATGCCGTAACCAAGAAATTTCCGTTTCCAGGGACGATCTACCGCACTCTTTTCAACGTTCACCTTGAGTCTTAACCGACTCTCAAGGAACTTGGTTATGCTCTGTAGGACACGTTCACCTGCACGTCTTGACCGTACATAAATGTTACAGTCATCGGCATAACGGCAAAACTTGTGTCCACGACTCTCCAGTTCCTTGTCCAGATCATCCAACATGATATTAGATAACAGCGGTGACAATGGGCTTCCTTGAGGAGTTCCTTCACTGCGTGGAGAAACCACTCCGTTAGCCAGCATTCCCGCCTGGAGGTATCGTCGTATCAATTTCAGAACCCGTTTGTCCTTGATCTTCCGTGCTATCCGTGACATTAGAACATCATGATTAACACGGTCAAAGAACTTCTCTAAATCCATATCTACAACCCATCGCATGCCGGAAGAGGCATACTCCCGTGCCTGAAGTACGGCTTGATGCGCTCCACGTCTTGGACGAAAGCCATAACTGGAATCAGAAAAATACGAATCGAAAATCGGTTGAAGTACTTGATTAAGTGCTTGCTGAATGAGACGGTCAACAACCGTTGGTATGCCCAATTGGCGCATACCTTTGCCACCGGGCTTTGGTATCTCTACCTTAAGCACTGGTTGCGGTTGATAAGTCCCTCCCAGCAACTCTTCTTTGATTTGCTGCCAATGATCGCGAAGATAGGATCGGAGTTCACCAACTGATAGATTATCTACACCTGATGAACCCTTATTCCGCTCTACGCGAAGCAAGGCTGCTGTCATGTTCTCGCGTTCGACCATTGCTTCAATTAATTGCATCGTCTCCGAGCAAGAGACATCTCGCTTTGCCGTGATGTTTGACACGCCATCCTCATGCTCTCGCGGATTCCGTCCGCTACCATACGAAGTGGCATCGGGCATCTCAGCCCTCATATCTGTGTCTAATTCATTCATCGAAAATTAAGGCTCTTGCTCCATGTTACATGTTCAGACCTTCAGTCTGGTCGATAGACCTACTATGTCCTCGGCTGACTTCTGCCAACCCATCCCATCACCTCACGATGATGGTAGCACAAGGCAGGTTGACAGATCTCCCCGGGTAATGCGCACCCACCTTCACGCTTATACCTGCCGCATCTACGTACTTGCTTTCCGTGCAGGTACTGGACTTTGGAGATAATTGCCTCCTCATCCAGCAAGCACGCCTCGTATGCGATTTCTGTTCGTCAGGCCAGCGTTTTGCCTGCGGCTTCCTTCAGATTCCACCTCACGGTAGACACCCTTGCCGTCCGGCTAACAGTTCCCCCTACCGGGTCTGTAAGGGACTTTCACCCTCAAGTGAGTGCGCCCTGCCGGGCGCACAATAAAAAAAGGCTGGTCGGATAAACCAGCCTCTCTAAACAGTCCTGAAACGAATCTAAGCCGCTTCGCAGAGCTCCCGAACTATCGCCGACCAATGCTTCATTAACGTATCGGACACAAAATGGAT
>JAVCDD010000255.1 GCA_030765125.1 Candidatus Hatepunaea meridiana | reverse complement strand
CGTCCACTTAATAATACCGGAGTAGAAAAGCTTTCTGCGTTCTCGTACGGTGGCGCATGCGTATCTGCCTGCGAGCGCGCAGCAAGCTTCGCTACTCCGGCTGAGCTAAAGGCATAACCGATTAAAATGATATGAATTCAAATGTTTAATAAAAAAAGGCGGGATTTTTCCCGCCTTTTTCTTTAATACAATAACTCTGGAATTAAAGACGAGTATTCGTCATTCTGAAAGTATAAAGATATTACATAGGTGTGCTCATTTTACTACTCCAATGCTTGAAAATAACCAGAGAGCAACTTATATTAAAGTCTTTTAATAGTATCCTATTCAGGAGTGATTGAATGAAAAACACAACGACTTGGGATTGGCAGACGGGTAAAAGAGTCATTGCAGACCTAGCCAGGATCCGAGCGCAATATAAAAGGGTTGATGAACTGGTTGTCAGTCCGGATGGTGAGTATATAGCCGCTCCGGTTGTTATGGAAGATGGCGCTTTCTCAGCCTGTATAAACGAAAAGACTTGGGATGAACAGTTTGAACTGTTGTGGTATATGCGCTTCTTATCAAATGGTAAGTTGATAGCGCTGGTTAGAATTGACGATGAGTGGACGCTGGCGATTGACGGCGTACCGGGTGAAGGAAGATTCGAATACGCTTGGAATCCAAGATTGAGTGCGGACGGAAAATCAATTGGTTACCTGTATAAGCGCGAAAATATGTACGGCGTTTCACTTAATGGGAAGACTTGGGATAAAGAATTTTTTTCTATACGCGACTACTGTTTAAGTCCCGACGGCAAGCACTCAGCCGCTAATGTGCAAGTGGACGCTTTGAAAGAAGCTGACGTGGTTGGTTTTTTCGATGGTGTCTGGTCAATTGCGGTTGACGGTAAGCCATGGGATAAGAAATATGTCAACACTTGGAATCCAATCTTCAGTGACGACAGCAAATCCGTAGCAGCGGAAATCAGAACCGATATATGTGATTATTCGATAGGAATCAACGCTAAAGGCTGGACGGACAAATTCGGATGCGTCTGGTCGCCGATCTTCAGACCGCAAAGCCAGAAGGTAATAGCGCCGATTCGAGAAGGTGGTGTATGGATGTTGGCTGAAGATGGAAAACCGATCTGGAAAAGTCAATATAACCAATTGTGGTCGCAGAAATTCAGCCCCGACGGATCAAGGATAGCGGCAATAGTATCACTGGACTATGGTCGCTGGACGATTGCCATAGATGACGCTCCCTGGAAAGCAACCTTCGGAGATATGGTTCTGGCGCCAATATTTTCGCCGGACAGCAAGCGAGTTGCCGCTATTGTCAAGGAAAACAACAAGTGGACAATTGCCATTGACGGTGTCGCCTGGAAAGAGAAGTTTGATATGATCTGGGATCCGGTGTTCAGCCCGTGCAGTAAGAATCTCACAGCAAAAGCTGAAAGAGACGGTAAGTTCTATGTGATAATCAATGGTAAGATATCCGGTAAAAGTTACGAAAAACTATGGGAACCATTGTTCAGCCCAAACGGTGAACAGGTTCTGCTTAAATATATAGAGAATGACAAGTATATCAGGCAGGTATTACCGATGTCGGAAGTGTAGAATCTTTAGTCTTTTATCTTTGGGTAGGATAGAAATTCTTGTCGACCCTCCCCCACTCCGGAGTGCTCAAGCTTGCTTGAGCGCGATCTGGGATAAATTAAAACAATAACCAGCTCAAGCAAGCTTGAGCACTCCGGAGTAGGGACACTATTTTTAAGGGAATAAATAAATGTTCGATTTTTCACGCGGTCCATTAGTCTGGATAGCCTTTGCGATCCTTTTCTTCGGTAGTATATATCGAATAATTTCGATGTTTTTATTGCTGAAAAAGGATAAAGCAGTGCTTCCATATATGAATTTGAAGTTTGGATTACGATCACTTTTTCACTGGATCATTCCTTACGGGAGTACTATTATGAGGATACGTCCAGTATTTTCTCTGCTCTCATTTGTATTCCATTTATGCCTGTTGATTCTACCGATCTTCGCTTTGGGGCACGTTATAATGTGGAAGGAATCCTTCGGCATAAGTTGGTGGACACTGCCGGAACCCCTCACAATATTCATGACCTTTCTGGTTGTAATTACAGGTTTTATATTCATCTTCAGACGCATTGCCGACCCGACCGTCAGGTTCGTTAGTTCAGCAAAGGAATATATTCTCCTGTTGCTTGTTATAGCGCCTTTTATTACCGGTCTGATGGCTTTTTACCAGTTGTTCGACTATAAAATTGTAATTATTATTCATATGTGGTCTGGTGCGTTATGGCTGGCTGCTATACCATTTACGTGGCTCAGTCATATGTTCTATTTCCCATTTACAAGAGCGTATATGGGTTGCGAGTTTGGTTTTGTTCGCCATTCAAAGGATTGGTAAATTGAAAAATCAGTAGATGCGACACTCTTGTCGCATAATGTCCCAAAGGGACAAAAAGACGTAGGGTATACTGAAAAAGACTCTTTTCTGTAGACCACACGTATACTTTATATTATAATAATGAATTCATTTCGCGGATTATGCGACAAGAGTGTCGCATCTACTACAGAGGACGCAATAGTATGAAAGAAAGTCCGGAAAGCCTGGTCGTTGACCCCGGCTTGGATGAAACTATAAAAAAATTAACGCCTGAACGGATCCAACAGGTTGTAAACCACGTTTTTGATAAGGAGTGTTCTGCACGTCTTCAAGTATATGTAAACACGTGCGTTCATTGTGGATTGTGTGCGGATGCTTGTCATACTTACATTTCGCGCGACCGTGATCCCGATTTCTCTCCTGTTGGTAAAGTTAAAAGAACCATCTGGGAGCTTATCAAACGTAAAGGCAAGGTTGATGGTCAATTCATCAGGATGATGTCCCGCATCGTCTTTACGGAATGCGCAGTCTGCCGGCGTTGCAGTATGTATTGTCCATTTGGTATTGATATTGCTTATCTTTTGTTAGTAGGAAGGCGCATCTGTAATCTTCTTGGCGTTGTTCCGCAATATCTCCAGGATACTACCAACAGTCACGCAGTTACTCTGAACCAAATGTGGGTTCAGCAGGACGAGTGGATAGATACGCTTCAGTGGCAGGAAGAGGAAGCTCAAGCTGAGATACCCAGCGCGCGAATTCCACTCGAAAAAGAAGGCGCTGAGGTGATGTATTCCGTAATTGCGCCGGAGCCAAAGATACTTGCGCAGTTGCTCGGCAATATTTCCCAGATTATGACGGTGGCTGGAATTGACTGGACTATGCCCGCAACCGATGGATGGGACAACAGTAATATGGCGATGTATTCCGGTGATTTCGAAGTGATGGGACGTGTTGAACGACTGCATTGGGAAACAGCAGCCCGACTGAAAGTTAAAAAAATCGTTATGGGTGAATGCGGACACGCTTTCCGCGGCGCAGTCTATGATGGTCCAAGATGGCTCGGCTGGCAATACCCACCAATTCCAATGGTTCATGCTATACAGTTCTACTATGATTTACTTACTTCTGGTCGAATAAAAATCAGGGAAAAATATAAAGAACCAATCACCGTCCAGGATCCGTGCAATACAGTCAGAGGGCTTGGACTCGGTAAAAAACTCCGATATATAATGAATGAAATGTGTGAGGACTTCCGCGATGTAACCCCGCGCTTCGAACATAATTACTGCTGTATGGCGGGAGGTGGAACTATCAATTGTGGCCCGCCATGGAAGCGTTCGAGGATGGTCAGCAACCGTGTTAAAGCCGAGCAACTCAAGGCAACCGGCGCAAGCATCATCTGCACTCCCTGCCACAACTGTCACAGCGGTATCGAGGATATAGTCGGGTTTTATAAACTTGGAATGCATGTTAAGTTCATCAGTGAAATCCTCGTTGAGATTATGGAAATCCCTGAAGAATTGAAAACTTAAGGAGACAATAAAATGAATATAAATATATATAAAACAACTTGCTTGATAGTTGGTTTTGTTTCATTAAGCTTATTTACGCTGACCGGTTGCAGCCAGAGTGAAGCAGATCAGGTATCTGCCAAAGCGGACGTTGTGACAATTGATGCTATGTTTGTATTCGGGGAACTGGACAGACAGCCCGTTTTATTCCCACACGATTTACATACCAGAGCCTTAACAAAGCAGCAAAAAGATTGCAGCGTCTGTCATCTTAGTATGGATAACGGACGATTATCACAGAAATTCCTGAGACTGACGAATGACAATAAAGAAACCGTTATGGAGTTGTACCACGATAAATGCATCGAATGTCACAATCAGAACGCTGAACTCGACATAAAAGCAGGACCGCGGATCTGCGGTGAATGTCATACGCGCGATATTCCGCTGATTACCTCCAGGCAGCCGGTCAGTTTTGATAAATCAATGCACCAGCGTCATATAGAAGCCAATAACAGTTGTGGGAATTGTCATCATCAATATAATGAGAAAACCGGGAAGCTATTCTACGCCAAAGGTGAAGAGAGTTCCTGCCGCGATTGCCATCTTGAAGAGAATGTAGACAATGTGTCAAGCTTTGAAGAGGCAGCACACTATGCTTGTATCGGATGTCATCAAATATCGAAAAGAGCCAATCCAACAGAATGCACAGGATGCCACGGGCTGGAACAGCAAGCTGCATTCAAACAAATTGAAAACCCACCGCGTTTACAACGAGGTCAACCGGATTTTATACTTTTAAGCGCTTCTGACGCAGATATGGAATCTTCCAAATTGCAAACCGTTCCGTTTTCACATATCGGTCATGAGGGATTCAATAACAACTGCCGCGTCTGTCATCACAAAAGTATGAATGCTTGTAACGATTGCCATACATTATCGGGTTGTGAAGAGGGTGATGGAATTACATTAGAGCGCGCGATGCACGATATGAGTTCAACACACAATTGTGTTGGTTGTCATAATATTAAGAAGAACGAACCGGAATGCGCCGGATGTCATTCACTTATAGGACATGGAGAGCAACCGGAACAATCCTGCACAATTTGTCACGCTGGACCAAAGCCGGATAAGCTAAAGGCTGAAGGATCAAAATATAAATCATTAGACGATTTTCGACCCAAATCGTCTGACATCAAGCTTTCCTTCACTGAGAAAGACATTCCTGAATATGTAACCGTTTCTCTGATTGCAGACAAGTACAAGCCTGTCGTCTTCCCACATCGTCGCATTATAGACAATTTGATGACTAAAATACAAGATAATAAGATAGCTGCATATTTCCACGGTCACGAGGACGTCGTTTGTCAGGGATGCCATCACAACAGTCCCGTTAGCAAGCTGCCGCCATCGTGTAATAGCTGTCACAGCAACCGTTTCAGCGAGAACGAACCGTTCAAACCAGGACTGCAAGGCGCTTATCACCAGCAATGTCTAGGCTGTCATCAGGATATGAAGGTATCGGAACCTTCGGATTGTAATGTTTGTCATAAGAAGTAAGAAAGTTAGCAAGTTTACAAGTTTGCAAGTTGAAAAGTTGTTTCTCTTTCTCACTTACTTACTTTCTCACTTATTAAGGAATTTATATGGATAAATCTAAAAGAAAATTTATTGGTCTGGCTGCCGTTGCCGGCGTCGGTGCAGTAGTACCGAAAGTTGCATTCCCACACGAGGAATTTTCGGGTTACCCAGACGGCTACGGCGTTTTGCACGATACGAATCTATGCATCGGATGCCGTTCATGTGAAGCGGCGTGCAACGAGGTTAATGGACTTCCTGCGCCGGATCAACCGTTTGATGATATGTCGGTTCTTGAAAAGAAACGGCGCACTAACCATAAAACTTATACAGTTGTCAATGAATATAAGACAAGCGAATCACCTGAATTGCCGGTATTTCGCAAAATACAATGCAATCACTGTCTTGAACCGGCTTGTGCATCAGCGTGCTTTGTAGGTGCTTTTACTAAGACGCCTGAAGGCGCTGTTGTTTATAATCCTTCCGTCTGTGTTGGATGTCGCTACTGCATAATTGCTTGTCCGTTCAATATACCAGCTTACGAATATAACGAGCCTCTAACGCCGCGCGTAATAAAATGTACGCTTTGTCAGCCCAGGGTTAAAGAAGGTAAACTACCCGGCTGTGTTGAAGCCTGTCCGCAGGAAGCCTTGATATATGGTAAAAGAGACAATTTAATCAAGATCGCACGCGAAAGAATCCGTAAATATCCTGATCGTTATGTCGATCATATCTATGGTGAGCATGAAGTAGGCGGCACAAGCTGGCTGTACCTTTCCGGTGTACCGTTCGATGAGATCGGGCTTCGCACCGATTTGGGTAATACACCGGCTCCAGAACTCACTTGTGGTGCTCTGGCTATGGTGCCGATAATAGTCAGTTTATGGCCCGCTCTACTGGGTGGTATCTATCTAACAACCAAGCGCAAGGAAAAGATTGCACATCACGAAAAGACTACAGCAGTAAATGATGCGATTGCCAAAACACAGGCTGAAGCTGCTGCAAAGGCAAAGGTTGCTGTTGAGAAAGCGAAAAAGGACAAGGAGTTTGCTATCGCGAGGGAAGTGAAAAAAGCGCTTGCAGAGGCTGCCAAGCAAAGCGGTGAGGAGAAGAAGTAATGACTAATCCCATCTCACCTGTAAAGCGACCTCTACTCTGCCCTTTCAATGTAATTACAGGCATTATCATCCTGATCGGTTTACCGTTGACGTTCATGCGGTTTACCGGGGGTCTGGGCGCAGTTGCTAATATAAACGACACCAACCCATGGGGAATCTGGATCGGCTTTGACCTGCTAACCGGTGTTGCACTGGCTGCCGGTGGATACGTAACCGGTGCCGCTGTCGAGATATTTGGAATGAAGAAGTATCACGCTGCATTGCGTCCGGCGCTCCTTACCGGCTTCCTTGGATATTCAATGGTTGTCTTCGCCCTGTTATTCGATGTCGGGCGTCCGTGGCGTCTTCCTTATATGTTTATCTTCCCTGGTACAACGTCGGTTATGTTCGAGGTGGGCGCTTGTGTTATGGTTTATCTGACGGTGCTATTCCTCGAATTCTGTCCGGTAGCGCTCGAATGGCTTGGTTTGAGTAAACTAAGAAAGCCGTTAATACGAATAGCGATACCACTTACTATTTTGGGCGTTATGTTGTCCACTCTGCATCAATCCTCACTCGGCGCTATGTTCCTGATAGCGCCGTCAAAGCTGCATCCGTTGTGGTACTCATCTTATATACCCGTTTTCTTCTTTGTATCCAGTATTGCTGCCGGTCTTTCAATGGTAATATTTGAAAGTTCGCTTTCACATCGGAATTTTGGTGATATGATGGACGAGACACATCAGGCATCAAGAGATACGGTTACACTTGGCTTCGGTAAGGCGGCTTCAATAGTATTGGCGGGGTATTTTGGTATTAAGGTTGTCGGTGTAGCTTATGGAAACCATTGGAACCTGCTGCTTACACACTATGGACTTTGGTTCCAGCTTGAGATGCTCGGCTTTGTGCTTCTGCCCTGTTTCTTATATGCTATCGGAGTACGCGACAAGAACGTTAAATTGATAAGAATTACCGCTCTAATTACCGTATTAGGTATAGCGCTTAACCGATTGAATATAACTTTAATCGCTTTTAACTGGCATTTGCCTGCAGACGAACGCTATTTCCCGCACTGGATGGAAATAGGTATAACTGTCTTCGTAGTAACCGTAGGGCTGGTAATATTTCGGTTCATAGTCACACATATGCCGATCTTCTTTGAACATCCTGACTATAAAGGATCGCATTAGTTCCACGTAGGGGCTGATTTATCGAGCCCCACTGCATAAGTTGAAGGAGCTCAATAAATTGGCACCTACGCGAACATTACACTTGAAAAATAAGCTAAAAAAGGAGAAAAAATGACAGATACTATTCATACACTCCAGGAATTTATGACGCACACAAAGGGGATTCTTTATATTTTCGCTGTTTGCTATCTTATACTATTTGCTAGTTTTTTCAAGTTCATAAATGCAAATGAGAGGGATGAGGAAGTAGATAGCAAGTAAACCGTCCTGAGTGCGCGCTTCAGCGCGTGTTGACTTATGTCTTGTATATTAGCGACTATACGCGCTAAAGCGCGCACTCAGAACCTTTTTAAAGCTGAAAATAATATCCTTCTAAAAGGAAAAATTAACGGTCCCTTTTTCCATATAGCCCTAATCCTCATTCGACACTCGTTCTTAAACATTTCGTGCAAATATTCCGGTAGACGTTCTATATATGGAATAATCGTCGTTCCTGATACCCATTCATACACCTCATCTGCATTGTCCAATATATGCGGATATACCTTATCAGATATTTCAATATCCTGTCCACCATTTAGATATATTATCTCAGCATATACATCAATCGGTAAAACCGGAAATTCCCATTTCCAGCTTCCCATTGCCTTGTGAAAAGGTTCTTCCGCAGCAACCTCTTTGATTGTTTCCTGAGCGCGATTTCTATGATTGGACGGAACCTGAACGACTAACTGCCCACCGGGATTTAGCATTGACATTAGCTTTGGTATGAGAGTATAATGATCGTCAACCCAGTGTAGCGCTGCATTTGAAAAAATCATATCCCACAATCCGGATATTGCTTCAATTTTTTCTAACTCGAATCGTAAATTAACTTTAGTTAATTTAGATGCCTTCTCTAACATCTCCGTTGAACTATCTATTCCGATCATTTGACTATTTGGCAGAATATCCGCTAATTGAGCGGTAAGTTCACCTGTTCCACAGCCGAGGTCAATTACTTTCAATCCGGAACGGATGTTGATTAATTCCAGAAGGTCATTGAAAGGTTCGGCACGTTGTTGTTTGAACTTTTGATAAGTGTTGGGATTCCAGGGCATTGATAGTCCTTTGTCTTTGGTCTTAAGTTCTTAAATAATGGAGCTGTAGACGTCCCTGCCAGCAAACAATAGACCTCTGTTGCTCCTGGTTTTATCTATGTTAGTGTCTGACCGAAAACCCACGTTTATCTGGATATTAATCCCCTTTTGTCATTCCCGCGAAGGCGGGAATCCAGGAGAAACAACAGATTATCTGGATTCCCGCCTTCGCGGGAATGACAAAAGGG
>JAVCDD010000278.1 GCA_030765125.1 Candidatus Hatepunaea meridiana | reverse complement strand
TCCCGCAGAAATGGAACTCGGCGCATGAGCATATCCATGGTGATCGTGTCCGTCAGGTTATTAACAGGATTCGGCAAATTAAAAGCGGGCAGACGTCATGAAGACCGATACGGAAATACCCCCTTCACGGGGTGATGAGGTTGAAAACTCTGGCGTTACAGTGATTGTTGTCGACCCCGAGATCATGGGCACAGCAGCGAATATCGCATCCGGTGTGTTCAGCTCGGAGTATGAGATCCAGGGCATCCCATCAGACTGGAAAGAACGAGCGCGCAAAGCGTGGGAAATGTACACAGAAGAGCCGATCGTCTCAAACACGATCAACACATGGCGGACCTTCGCAATCGGCGACCAGGTGAAGATCACCGCAGATGATGAGGACGTTCGAACCGAAGCTCAAGCGTTGTTTAATGTTCTAAATTTGAACCGTTTCATCAAGGACATGATCCTGCAACTGTTGGTCAAGGGTGAGTGTATTGGCTACAAGCGTTACGGCTCGAATGGGGAAACCTCAAAAGGTGAGCACAATGACATAGTCAGGGTAGTTTGCATTAATCCGACATCTGTTGATTTTGAGTTTGAGGGTGGTGAAATGATCAAGGCTGTTCAAAAACCTGAAGCCGAAGGTGGTTCTGCGGGTGATGAGATTGATCTTCCGCTTGATCAACTTATCCATCGCAAGTGGAATGCACCGCAGTTCTCACCACGAGGCAACTCGATGGTGACACCCGCGTTCGAGTCGATTGAGCTGCTAAGGGATTATCGAAGAGCACAACGCGCCATTGCCAAGCGCTGGACGACACCGCTACGGTTCATTCTCGTGGGCGGCAAGTACGGTGATAAAGTGATTATGCCGACCCAGAAGATGATTTCAACCATCCGGGACCAGATCAATAAGATGGATCTGAAGTCGGGTCTGGTCGTGCCTTTCTATGTCCGAGCGGAAACCTATGGCACCGAGGGGCAAGTATTAAACACAGAGGACAAGGTCAAGGAGGTCAAAGAAGACATCATCGTGGCTCTCGGCGTTGCTAAATCTCTGGTCACTGGTGATGGTCCTAACTTTGCCACCGCATCTATTGCTTTCCAGAAGATGGTCATCATGTTGAAAGAGATCAAGCAGGTGGCGCGTGAGATATTGGATTGGATTTTCGATGACTGGATGGAGATGAAGGGGTATAGCGGGAAGAAGATTCAATATATCTTCTCCGATGTTGACCTGACCAATGAGATCGATGTCAAGAAATTACTAATCGAGCTTTACGACCGCAATCTGATCTCGAAGAACACGATTCAGACTAAAATGGATTTGATTCCTGACGTGGAGAAATCAAATCAGGCTAAGGAAGGAACTTTGGTCGATATGTCCTGGGACATTAAGGATATCGTCTCACTGGTGCAGATGGGCGTTATGTCGGTGCAGACAGCCCAAGAGATGTTGGGTTTGGATGGATCGAAGGAGATGTCCCGTGTTCAGAAACAAGAAAAAACTGATGCGGAAGCGATGTATGCAACATCATCCGGTGATCGTTTGTGTGACGAGTGTGCATTCTTTGAAACGGACGAGAATCTATGTCAAGTCAGCTGTGAAGAACGACGTTTTGATCAAATGGTGTGTCGTCAGTTCGTTGCCGCTGGAGAAGCAGTGGAGCAGCCGGAGTGAGTCAAGCACAACAAATCCAGCAGGCTGTCCTGCGAAGTCTCCATTCGCGCGATCTCTACACTGAGCGACAGGTCAATTCTATGCTGAAAGCTCTTCGTAACGCTGAGATTCATATCAAATCACAGTTAGTAGAGATCGGCGAGAAGAAGCTCCTTAAGAAAGGTCTTGAGGTTCGACGGGAACAAGTTCGTGGAATTCAGAAAGGGATCGATGTGATTATCAGTGATCTTAAGAGCGATCAAACTGTGGTGATGAGAACCGCAGTCAGGGAATCCTTTCAGAACGGGATTACCGGCAGCATCGGTGAGTTCAGTCAACTGCGATTTCCTTATTACGTGGACTTATCTCACGAAGCGCGAGTCAAACTGGCTGGTCAAGTGATGAGTCTTATTGACCGATCAGCGTTGGATTTTCTGGTGAACTATAATCTTCAGCTGTTGGGGAATGTAACTCGCGAATTAGCAGACAGTATCAAGCAGCAAATATCGATCGGGATTATTACCGGCGATTCTATCGCGAAGATCGGTGAGAAGATAGGCGGTGTGATTACCGATCCTGATAAGTTCCGGCGTGCCGGGAAGACGGTGTTCAGGACGGCACAGAATCGAGTGGAGGTTATTACGAGAACGGAAACCTTGCGTGCTTATGGTCAGGGACGTCGCAAGTTCTATGATACTGTCGGTGTGAAAAGAGTTGTATGGGTGACTGCCGATGATGAACGGACCTGTCCTGAGTGCGGTCCACTGGATGGCAAGGAGTTTCCAATAGATCAAGCTCCACCGATTCCGAAGCATCCTAGATGTAGATGTTGTGTGACGGCAATCGTTATGTGCTGTGGGAGACGGGAGAGACTACCAGCATGGGAGGCGCACGAGAATGACGGCACATAACGTTGCATCATGGAATGGATATCTCCAGAATAGAGGATATTCGCAACCTCGATCATTGGGGTTACATTTAAACCTTTATTCTGGGAGACCAAAAATGCATAAAAAAACATTGTCCTATCCTTGTTATTCTAAGCCACCACGGGACATCTCAGCCCATGAAAAATTGCTGGATATGTACCGGAACCATTTGGTTCAGATGCGTGGAGTATTCTATCCGAAAAACAACGTCCAAGTGGCTACTTGCTTTCTTTCCCTGCTTGATGCGAGTGAATGTTCTTTGGAAGATGTATCCGCTGCACACATCCAGACATTCATAACCGAACAGGGATTTCATTATCAACGAAAAACTATGGCTTCAATCGCCAGCTACCTTCGGAGTTTCCTGCGGTATTTAGCCTTCAACAGGCTTTTGCCAAAGGATATCTCGGGATCTGTAAAGCGTCCCTATATGTTCCAAGGGGAGCGTGAACCACGGTATCTCCAAGACTGGCAGGTCCGCCGGATTCTTGATTCCGTTGACAGAAGCACTTCCACGGGAAAGCGGGACTACGCCATGCTCTTGCTCTTAGCTGTGTACGGACTTCGGGCGAAAGAGGTTGCTGGGCTGCACTTGGATGATATCCGATGGGTAGTTGGTAAACTCCTTGTTCGTTCACGAAAGTGTGGCGATCCGATGGAACTTCCCTTGACTAATGAAGCGTCTGAAGCACTGGTCACCTATCTTCGTGTGCGTCCGCAAAGCGATAGCCGAGTCGTCTTCTTAAACGACTTTCACCCAAACCATCCCGTGGTCGCTGATAGGTTAGGGATTGTGGCACGTAAGTTCATACGGAGCAATGGCTTTAATGTGGCGCACCCTGGAAGCCATACTTTCCGCTATTCTCGCGCCCAAGCCCTTTTCGTAGCGCAGTATCCACTTTCAGATATCGCCTCAGCTCTTGGACACCGTGATCTACGCACCACATTGGGTTACCTCTCTTTCACTGTTCACCCTCTGCGGGAAGTAGCCATCAACGCCGGGGAGGAGTTAGCATGAACAAATCCGACTGCCCCTTTCTGCGCATTAAAACTCAATTCGAGGCTTTGCTTGGGGAATACATCGCATCCCACCCTCGAATTCAGACACTCAAATCCCAGCGTGATTACCGGTCTTTCATCCGTAATTTCCGTCGCTGGTGGTTAAGCCAAAAAGAACCAGACATTAATCAAGAGAGCCTTATGGCTTGGATGCTCCATGGGTTACAGAAGGCTGGGGTGATGAGCATTTCAACGAAAGTCATCGCCCTCAATCAATTCCTGACATTCCTCATGGAGCAGGGATTTCTTAGCGCCAATCCTCTAAGCGATCTTCGCAAAGGATACCGTTTCCGGGGTTATCGCGGTATCGTGCGGGAGTTGCAGCGGACAGGTTCAGTCACTGCCGTCCTCACCATGGCTAACCATCCTTTCTCCGGACCGCTGGGACCAGCCTTTTTAGCATACCTCGATTTCCATACGGCGTTGGGAAAACAGTACATCAGCTGTCGCTATTATTTGGCCTCGTTTGAACGCTTTCTGCAGGAGAACAACGTATCAGCCTTGGAACAGGTTGATCGCGCCTTCGTCGAAGAATGGTTGCGTATACGCAAACCCACCTCGGGCTATCAGCGCCGGTGCTGGTTACTTGCGCTGGAAGATCTGTTCCAGTTCTTGGTGAATCGAGGCGAAGTAATGTACTCACCAGTGCCACCACCCGGTCAGCACCGTCGCCGGTCTTTGCCTCCATATGTTTTCTCACGCGAAGAGATACGAGCAATCTTGGACGAGGCTGGCAAGTTACCCGATCACCGACTCATGCCGTTCCGCGGACGAACTTACAGGATGCTGTTCCTGACCCTCTACACGTTAGGTCTGCGCATAAGTGAGGCTCTGAACCTTCGAAAGGAAGACATCGACTTCACCCAACATTGTTTGACCATTGGTCTGACCAAGTTCTATAAGG